>JASFMT010000264.1:0-5661 GCA_050117455.1 Gammaproteobacteria bacterium
TGCTATCATAGATCACGGCCAGTTAATTGAAAACACGTCCATCAGGACGCTGTTACGGCAACTGAATTTTGAAACTTTTATTCTGGACCTGGAAAGACCGGCGTCGACTTTTCCGGTTATTGATGGTTTTCGCATCACGCCTATAGATGACACCACCATTGAGGTGGAGATTGCCAGGGAGCAAAATTGTAACGTGCTATTTGAGCACTTTTCCAGCCACAATATCCAGGTCAAAAGTATGCGCAACAAGTCCAACCGGCTTGAACAGCTGTTCATGCACCTGGTAACCGAGAGCGTGGCGCGTAGCGCAATGGCGAAAACCCATGACGCTGCGTGAACAGTACGTCGCCTATTCCACCATTGTGGTGCGGGAGGTGCGGCGTTTTACCCGGATCTGGATCCAGACTATTCTGCCGGCCATGATTACCACCGCATTGTACTTCGTTATTTTCGGCAACCTCATTGGCAGCCGGATCGGTGACATGGAAGGATATCGTTATATCGACTACATCATTCCCGGTCTCATCTTAATGTCGATTATTACCAACTCCTATGCCAATGTGGTGTCATCGTTTTATAGCGCCAAGTTTCAGAAAAACATTGAAGAAATGCTGGTATCGCCCGTTCCCAATTACGTTATTTTGCTGGGGTTTGTGTCCGGTGGTGTGGCCCGGGGTTTGTCCTGCGGTATTGCGGTGACCATTGTCGCTATGTTTTTTTCCAGTTCCGGTGTCGAGCACCTTCTGGTGGTGTTAACCATTGCGGTGTTAACCGCCATTTTGTTTTCACTGGGGGGATTTATCAATGCGGTGTTTGCCAAGAGTTTCGATGATATATCCATTATTCCCACTTTTGTACTAACTCCATTAACCTATCTGGGCGGTATCTTTTATACTATCTCCGTGTTACCGGAGTTCTGGCAAGGTGTGTCCCTGGTTAATCCTATCCTCTACATGGTGAACGCATTCCGTTATGGCGTTCTGGGTGCTTCGGACATTAACATCGTCACGTCATATGTCATTATTGCGGCATTCATTGTGGCGCTTTTTCTGTTCAGTCTTTATTTGCTGGAAAAAGGGCATGGCATCCGTAAATAGTTTGTTTGTGCGCGGGCTCCTGAGGTGGACGATTGTTCTATCAACATCGCTGATAGCGATCTCTTGCGCGGTGCCGGAAAAGCTTGCGCAAAAGCCGGAGGACGTACCACTGGAATCGCCGCGAAGTCTCTGGCAGTGGCATGATTTTTCGCATCGGAGCTACTACGGGCTTAAGGGTCCGGTGCAGCGGCTAGTGATTAAGGCGGTCAAAGTTCGCCAGGCCAATCCCTCAGAAGATATACCGGCAACGCTCAGTGATGGCTGGCGCCTGCGCTTCAACAGGCGGGGTCGACTGGTTAGCAAAAAACGAATCAGTGATGATGTGCCATACGAGACACAGTATGAGTACGCGGCTGACGGGGAAACCCTGAAGCGCGTTATTTCCTATTATGACGGTAGTTTATGGCGCACCAGTGACTACCACTATGATCGTGGCCAACTGGCTAGCGTGAGTTTCACGGATCACACTAACAATGACCGGTTTTCCGTTCGCGTGCGCCGGCAGGTGATACCGCGGGGGTGGTTCGAGAGCCAGTTGCCGGTGGAAAAGATGGATGTACCGATTCATAACAAATTTGAAAATGGTAACAAGCTGGTCTGGAGCAGTAAGGGCGGTATCAATAATGGACCGGCGGCTTTATATTTTATTCAGACTGTGGACGGTGTGACATCCTCCTCGGTGGTGAACGAGGACACGGTACAAATGGCAGGGCAGGGAGGTTACCGTTATCACTACTACGGGAACGGCCTGTTGAAATCAGTAGAAAGTTATAGCGCTCACGACAATGAGCTGTATCATACCACCACATACCAGTATGACGATTTACAGCTATTAAAGTCAGAACATAAAGTCGTAACCGGTGAAAGTGTTTTCAATGAGGCGGCTGATGCATCGGTGGATTATGAGTACCAGGAGATTGATCAATACGGGAACTGGCTGCAGCGTACACTGGATTATCAATCCGCAAAACAACAGCTGTCGTTGCTCGAAAAACGCGTCATTACCTATTTTCAAAACTAGTTGGGCAACAAATTGACTAGTGCGGATGTTGGCGACTATCGCGCCAGATAAATATGCAGACCCCAGGTTGCCATTCCCGGTATAATAGATATAGATGTAAAACCTGGTGAATGCGCTTATGGAACCTGAACACACCTAGAAGCAATAACTGGACAGATTGTTTTTCAGTTTTTAGAATGCAGTCGCATCGTAAATTTAATATTCAGGAATGACTATGAACCCGAGCTTACGTAATTTTTTCTTTTCCAACAATATTTTGCTATTAACCCTGTTGGTCGGGGCGTGTAGTAGTATTTCATTCAATGCTAAAGAAGTCGCGTCAGGTTTTGGTGCTATTCAAGGCCGGGTGAATTACTGTTCCAGCGGCGGCAATGTTGGTATGCGGGTGTTTATTCCCGGGCAACAGTTTAGCGCTTTTTTAGGTGAGGACGGTCACTTTATGTTCAAAAACGTACCGGCTGGAACCTATACTATTAACTATGTCATAAACGATAAATTAGTTAACCAAAATAAAAATGTCCTGGTGACCTCCGGTGGCACCAACGAGTTGGGGGAAATCGCGTTTTGTGATGAGCAGGTAACAGTGCCCGGCGGATCGCAGGCTGACGATGCCACAACCCCTGAATTAACATGCGATGAAAATCCGCAGCGGGAGGAATGTCTTGACAGTGACAAGGACGGTGTTATTGCAGCCAAAGATTGTGATGACAACGACCCTGATACACGTCCCGGTGCTGTCGAGCGTTGTGACGGCATCGATAACAATTGTAATGGTGAAATTGACGAAGTTTTAACAGTTGATATCACGCACGGTGTTGGGTTATGTGATATGGGTAAGGTCAGTGTCAAGTCATGTAACAAGGGATTTGACGATTGTGATAAGGATCCTGCCAATGGCTGTGAGACGGACATCATGAATGACAACGATAACTGTGGCGCCTGTGGTAATCAGTGCTCAGATCTTGACATATGTAAACTTGGATTTTGCTAGCTGTCGGCGGTCTAACGCGGGATGAATTGTCAGTTTTTTATTGTTTTGACTGGGTAAATTACAGTTCACATATAAGTCCGCACTATTTTTTTTGTCTTGTCAAAAAAACGGTTTAGTGTGGCGGTTGCTTTGCCGCCACACTGTCATGTTTGGCAAAACCAAGTTGATTCCTGTTCAGGCGCGGGCATTAACCCTGAGCTGTTTTGCCACACCTTTATTGTCGGCCACGTTTTTTAAGCGGGGCGTGTTGAGGTTAACGGACTTAATCACTTTTTTACTGCGCAGGTATTCTGCGACTACATCCCAGATTGCCCTGCCTTCCTGGTTTTCCTCAAGACCGGCCCATGCGCCCACCACATATTTCTTTTTAGGGTGAATTTTTTCACCGTTGATTTCCATATTTTGTATGCGTTTTCCTTTCGGCATGTTGGGGTCGATAGTGTAGTGCAGGCCGCCGGTACGCACCATATCACCACCTTGTTGCAGATACGGATCCGGGTTAAAGCGGTTGTCCGCAATATCTTCCAGGACCTGTTTGATACGAGCCCCGGTCATGTCCTGGCGCCGTACCGCCGGATAGGTGATCGCGGTTTGTGACATAAGGTCTTCCATGGTGATGGGGCTGCCCGGTAACACGGTTGTTCCCCAACGAAAGCCCGGCGAAAAGGCCAGTTGGGTGTCCTGGGTTTGCATGAGGGCATCCACGATAATTTGATCGAAGGTTCCGGTAAATGTACCCCGTCGATAAAGAATATCCTCGTTAACCGCCAATACCTCGTTGAGTTTCTCTTCGTAAGGTTTGCGCACTTTTTCAATATGGGCAGCCATCTGGGGATCAGGTTCCAGCAGGTTGGAAAATACCGGTACCAGGTGATATTTATACCCTTTGATTTTGCCTTTGCGGACGTTGAGGTCCAGCACGGAGAGAAATTTGCCCGAGGTGCCGGAATTAATCACCAGGGTTTTACCACCGCCACTGGGAACCTCAATAGCAGTAGGCACTGCATCGTGGGTATGACCGCCCAGGATGGCATCAATGCCGTTGACCTGGTTTGCCAGTTTCAGGTCGATATCCATTCCGTTGTGAGAAAGCAAAACCACAACCTCGGCGCCGTTATCCCGTGCTTTATTGACGCAGCGCTGTAAACGTTCTTCCTTGATACCAAACTGCCATTCACTCACAAAGTGCCGCGGATTGGCGATGGGGGTGTAAGGAAATGCCTGGCCAATAATGGCAACCGGCACGCCATTAATTTCACGCATGGTCGTATCGTTAAAGATCGGGTCTTCAAATGCCAGGTCCAGAACGTTTTGGGCAACGAAATCGACTTTGTCCTTGAAATCATTTTCAAGGATTTCGAACAGGCGTTCCGGGCCGTACGTAAACTCCCAATGACCGGTCATGACATCCACGCCGAGTATCAACCCGGCATCCACCATGTCCTGCGCATTGGTCCACAATGAGGTGGCGGAACCTTGCCAGGTATCACCGCCGTCCAGCAGCAATGCATTGGGCCGTTCGGCGCGCATGCGTTTTACCAGTGTTGCAAGATGGGCAAAGCCTCCGGTTTTACCATAGCGTGCCGCCAGCTCCGGAAAGTCGAGGAACGACAACGCGTATGCACTGTTGGAGCGCTTGGGTATGTTAAAACGCTCCAGAGTATGTTGGCCCACAAGATGCGGCACTTCATTTTTCATGCGTTTACCAACGCCAATGTGAATATCCGGCTCACGATAGTAAGTAGGAACCAGTTGCGCATGGCAATCGGTGAAATGAAGCAGGGAAACGTTGCCGAACTTCGGTATATTGTAGGCATCACCCGGCAGGCTGGAATTTAAAATACCGGGGGCATGTTCCATCCCGCCGGCGGCGGAGGAATTCTTCGGTGTCCAGAGCCCCGCAGCACTTGCCGCGATCATCATTTGTAAGAATTCTCGTCTCGTCATTGCCATAGTTCTTGCCCAATCTTTGTTTGTGTGTAAGTTGTGTAAGCCCTAATCAAAACATTAATGATATTTAAGCTAAACCCGGAGTTACTTGTTAAGCTGTGGGTGTCTGGTAGCCGGTATTGCCCGACAGGTCGGGAAGCGCCGGCTGATTGACGTCGTTGATCATGATGAATTTCTTGTCGCGCATATAGTCGGCTACCACGTCCCATACCGGTGTTGAGCTGTTGGCGCCCTGCACGCTGGCCCAACCGGCGACGGTATACTTTTTGTTAGCCTGTATCGGTTTGCCGTGCAAGGTGAGCGAGTGAATGCGTGAACCCATTTTTCCTGCCGGGTTCATTCGGTATTTGAGGCCGCCGACGCGTACCATGTCACCGCCCTGTTGCCGGTAGGGATCGCGGCTGAACCGGTTGTCCGCAAGATCTTCCAGTACACGCTTGATGTATTCACCGGTCAGTTCACTGCGGTTGACGTTAGGGTAGGTAATGGCCGTTTGCGCCATCAGGTCTTCCATGGTGATGTTGTTGCCCGGCAAAACCGTCGTGCCCCAGCGAAAACCCGGCGAAAATGCAATTTCCGCATCCTGGTGTTGCATGAGCGCA
>JASFMT010000265.1:0-5656 GCA_050117455.1 Gammaproteobacteria bacterium
TATGGTTGGGTTCTTATTTCATCAATTTATTGGTGCTGCCGGTACGGGAGGAGGGGGCGGTTTTGGTGGTGGCTACTATGGTGGCGGTTATCGTCACTATGGCGGTAGTTACGGTGGCGGCTGGTCTGGCGGGGGAGGTTTTTCCGGTGGGGGCGGATCATTTGGTGGCGGTGGCGCGTCAGGGGGATGGTAATGAAATTTCTTACGGAGCAGGAAAAGCAAAAAATCAGTGACGCCATTCGTGACGCGGAGTCCCGTACTTCGGGAGAAATAGTAACGGTGATTGCGCAGGCTGCTGACGATTATTTTTATATTCCCACTCTTTGGGCGGGATTGCTGGCATTGCTGACACCAAGCATCTTGCTGATGATCCCTGTCGAAATGGAATATCTATTAATATATGCGATTCAGGTCTTGGTATTTGTTTTCGCCACAATGTTGTTTCGCTGGGCGCCGTTGAAAATGGCCCTGGTGCCTAAGGCCGTTAAATACAGGCGGGCGAGTCGTCTCGCACACGAGCAATTTATAGAACAGGGGTTACATCAAACAAAAAACCGTAATGGTTTATTAATTTTTGTTGCGGTTTCGGAGCGTTACGTTGAAATTATGGCGGACCAGGGAATCAATGATCAGGTGCAAAAAGATACCTGGATCGAGATCGTCGCGGAATTTGTTGGCCAGGTCCGGCAGGGAAAAATTACCGATGGATTTCTACAGGCGATTGATAAAGCCGGGAGCATTTTACAGGAACACTTTCCCATCGAGCCCGTCGACAAGAATGAGCTGCCTAATCATTTAGTAGAGATTTAATATCGATACTATATTGCAATAATATAGTTCAGCTTTTCATTTTTCCTGACCTGGTTTAGTTGCTGTTCGGTAATACCTGCAGCAACCAGTCGTTGCATAAATGGGCAAGCTCTTCCAGTTTACCGGACTCTTTCAATTCATGGCCCGCATCAGGAATAATCTCCAGATAGCAGTTGGTGCGGAATTGTTCAGCCGCTTCCCGATTCGCATCAACGATGGTTTGATCATAGGATCCGGCTACTAATAAAGTAGGTGCTGTAATATCGGGGAGAGATTCTTTTACCAGATCCGGGCGACCGCTCCATACAACCACGGCTGATATTTCCCGCTTGCGCTCGGCCGCAGTTTTAAGCGCTGCCGCGGCGCCTAAATTGCTCCCAAACAGGGCAAAGGACAGTCCGGATGTCTCATTTTGGGCGAGGAGCCAATCCATCACGGAATTCAAGCGGTTGCGTAACCAGTTGATATTGGATTCCCGGTCGTGGGAGCGAATAATGTTGCGCTCACTGGGGGTAAGCAGGTCGATGAGCAGGGTTGATACGCCCGCTGTATTAAGATGATCAGCGATGTAGCGATTGCGCGGGCTGAAGCGGCCGCTTCCCACGCCCTGCACAAAGACCACTAATCCACGTGAGTCGTGGTTAAGATTTAGCGATCCATGTAACGTTACACCATCTATACTAATATGCATAATCTGAGCTATCCGTCATATACTATAATGAATTGATTATCCAACGAAATACCTTAAAAACCTTTCCCGTGTTATATCAATTCGATCCCAAGTAATGAGGCTAGTTCCTTTTGTAAAAAGATAACCAAATACGCTGTGATTTCAAATAAAATTCAACGGAAAGTACAAAAAACAATGCAAAATCATTGCCATGACAGAGAAAAGCGATATTTATTATATGGCCCAAAATGTGAAATTTTGATGGTTCATAGCTGATTTTCGGGATTTTTCCGCCGCTTCTCAGTCATAAGCACGTATATCTTGTTACGCGCCCGGGATGCCCGAACGGCCGGTTAGTGCTACACGCAAACCCGAAGTATGTGGCCATTTGCGGTCTCAAGATGTATTCCAGTCACCCCGTCTTTTTGCGACAAACAAGTACAGTAAGTAACCGGCGAATTATTTTAATTACTAACGGTCTTTGTGTATCGTGGTAACTCTCGTAACTAAAAGTAACTAAAAGTGGATGGCATAGGCGTGACTGGCCGACGATAATGGCACTTGATTGTCTTGGCCCGGATACATAAACTTGCACTCCAGCGGCCATGAAGGCGCGAATAATACAGGAACGACAATGCGCATTCTAATCATTGAAGACAATACGGATCTTGCCGCGAATATTTATGATTTTCTAGAAGCGAAAGACCACACTTTAGATGCTGCCGCAGACGGTATTACCGGCCTGCATCTTGCGGTGGTGAATGATTACGATGTCATCGTGCTTGATATCATGTTGCCAGGCATCGATGGCCTGACAGTATGTCAGAAACTGCGCGAAGAAGCGGGTAAGAAAACGCCGGTGTTGATGCTGACAGCGCGAGATACCCTGGAAGACAAGGTAACAGGATTTCATAAAGGTGCTGATGATTATTTGGTCAAACCCTTTGCGCTGCAGGAACTGGAAGTGCGCCTCATGGCATTGCAGCGGCGTGGGAGCAGCGCCAAAACCGATAAATTGACGGTCGGCGATTTAAGTTTTGATGCGCATACGTTGTCAGTCGAACGGCAAAAGAAAGCGATTACGCTAACACCCACCGGATTAAAGATACTGGAGTTGCTGATGCGAAAATCCCCCCAGGTTGTCAGCCGGCGCGAAATAGAATATACCTTATGGGGGGACGAGCCACCAAGTAGCGATGCGTTGCGCTCTCACATGCATTCGTTGCGCGTGGCGATCGATCATCCATTTGACAAGGCATTGGTTCATACTGTTCATGGTATTGGTTTTCGACTGGAAGATACACCGTAATGAGATATAAACACAGTCTGCGATTTCGAATTACGGTCACGTTTTTTCTGTTTGGCACATTGTTGATGATTGCCGTGGCGACCGGGTTTCGCTCCGCTATAGAAGATATTGAAACACGGGTCATTGAACAGAATCTACAGCAGGAATTACAGAACTTTCAGCAACACTACAAGAACAACCCCGACCAGCCGCTACCACATTCCGCGTCTATGACGTCTTATTTGGCCGGGCCTGGTGAACTCGCGCGGTTGCCGGCTTATATCCGGGATTTAAGCCCGGGAACCTATGAATTAAATCAAAATGACAAGGTGATGCAGGTTATCATTGGAGAAGTCGGTAACAAAAAAATCGCACTCGAAGTAGACGCAACGTTATTTGAAGAGCGGGAAGACAGAATATCTAATGCGCTGATTTTCGCAGTCATATCGGCGAGTGTATTAGCGCTGTGGCTCGGTTATGCGTTGTCACAACGCGCCATCGCGCCAGTGACCAACCTGGCCCAACGTGTCGCCGGCCTGGAGCCTGGCAAACCGGCGGAAAGGTTATCAACGCATTATGTAAATGATGAAGTGGGCGAACTGGCCCGGTCCTTTGATCGATACCTGGACCGGCTCAATGAGTTTGTTGCGCGGGAACAGGAATTTACCGCTAATGCCAGTCATGAATTGCGTACACCGTTAACGATCATCAACGGCGCCGTGGAGCTGCTAAGTGTGGATCCGTCTCTATCAGAGCGCTCGCTTGCGGTATTGCAGCGCATTGATCGCGCCACCAGTAATATGTCACAGATGGTCGATACGCTGTTGGTCCTTGCGCGAGAAGAAAAGATACCGGAAGAGGAAACCGCCAGAATGTCGACCGTGGCGGAAGCCGTGGTGGAAGAAAATACCCATACGTTAAAAAATAAATCGGTAACACTGGAAACGATCGTCAAAACGGATTTCAGTTTAGAGGTGTCTCAGTCTATCCTTACCATATTGCTCGGTAATATTTTACGTAACGCGATTGCTTTTACTCAGGAAGGAAGAATTTCTGTTATCGTCGATTCTCCCACCATCGCTATTGCGGATACCGGTACCGGAATAGCAACAGAAGAGCTGCCCTATATATTCGAGCGTCATTACAGAGCGAATAACCAGGAATCCGGTGGCACCGGTAGTGGGATTGGGTTAGCCATTGTTAAGCGTATTTGCGACCGCTACGGTTGGGAAATAGATATTTCCAGTGACACTGGCAAAGGCACGGTGGTGACCGTTGACTTTAACCGTTCCGTGGAAAAATAAGTAACAAGCCTGTCGTGCTAAGACGGCGGTTTACTATAAAAACGCGTTGCCGTGTTGGGTTACCTTAATGAATACCAGCCTAATCGATATTAGCGAATCAAATCGGTAACAAGTCACAATTTCCCCGAAAGAACCTAATTTTTTTCGGCCCTTCACGAAAATTTCACACATTTTTGATCTTTTCTTCACTCGCCCCCCCATAGCATATCACCATCGCCATTGATCTATATGGCACGAACACAAAGGTGATTAGCCGTGAAGAATTTTGCAAAAACAGCCTGTAATGAATTTGCCGACGATTACCAATCGGAGAAACCCGAATTCCTGCTGGATTGGTATGAACACCATACACCAGCGCGCCAGAGGGTGGAACTCTTTATCCACGATGTGTTTGCACGCGCCTATGGCGCGGATGTGCGTCAATATTTGCCACGCTTGATGGCGCTGCAAAGTAATGAACACCAGTTGCTGGCCGCGTTAGGTATTCGCGAGGCTTCATCCGGACCACTGTTTTTGGAACGCTATCTTGATGGTTCCGTGGAAGATGCCATCTCCGGCTATCATGGATCCGCCGTTGCGCGAAACAGCATCGTGGAAATAGGTAATTTGGCATCTGTACACCGCGGCGGACTCAGCAAGCTAATGATTGCATTGACGTCCTATTTAAGCGGCGCGGGTGTCGAATGGGTGGCATTCACCGCTGTCCCGGCGGTAACGAAAGCGTTCGCCGCGCTGGATTTGCACCTCGAACCGTTGGCTGTCGCCAATAAGTCACGACTTTCAACCGCAGAACAGCAAGCCTGGGGATCTTACTACGATTCCGGGCCCACCGTTGTTGTTGGTAGAGTTGAAGAAGGCTATCAACGTTTGAGCAATGCGCTTAAAGCGGAACAAGCCATGCGGTTGAATTGTTATCTATGGGAATACGCATTTATCGCCGGCTGCCGTCAGCGCTATCTAGCGGCCACTCCCGCAATGAACGCGCAGGGTGGCATGTAATGAACGCAATTATTCGTGCTGTGGAATCAACGGCGAAACAGGCACCCGCACGTATTGCCTTGCAGGGCCGGAATGCAAGCTTGAGCTTTGCAACGTTGTGGCAGGAGATTAAAGCGACACAGGCCATTATGCGTAAGCACCGTATGCAACGTGTCGGTTTATTAATGGACAACGGTCCGGCGTGGGCCGTCATTGACCTCGCGGCATTATCCGGCGAAGCGGTGTTGGTGCCGCTGCCAGCGTTCTTTACTGATGATCAATTGCTGCATGTCATCACATCCGCATCACTGGATACCATTATTACGGATAATCCGGGGCGCTTGACACCACTGTTGCCATCGGTACTGGTACGGCCCCGGCCTCGCATTGCCGGCCAGAACATATGGCAGCTGTCGCTGTCTGCGCAGCAGAAGACGCCACTACCTGCCGGTACGGTCAAAATAACTTTTACCTCCGGTACCACGGGTGCCCCTAAAGGTGTATGCCTTACAGAAAATGTCCTCTGCGGCGTTGCCCGCTCGCTGTCGGAACTCACAACAGTTCAGGACAACGATAAACATGTCGCCCTGTTGCCGATGGCGGTAT
>JASFMT010000266.1:0-5648 GCA_050117455.1 Gammaproteobacteria bacterium
TTAGTGATCGCTCTAGTCAATATTGAGGCTTTGCGACTTCGCGCCTCTGCGTTAAATATATCTACATACCATTTTTAAACTTGTCGGTTTTGGTGGCACCGCTTTCCCGCACATGACGCAGTGCAACACCATACTCTTTCAAAATACCCAATGCCCATTGCAGACGTTCCCGGTAAAAGCTGTCAGACCTTTCATTGTTACTCGCGGGATCATCATTTAATACATCTTCAACGTGCCGCACGATCACGTGCTCCGGGATATAGCAGATACGGCTGTTTTTATAGCTGCTCATGCGCAGTTCAGCGACCGGGTAGGCACCGCCGTCCCCCGAGGACACTGTGACAATCATCGCCGGTTTGTGCCCCAGCTCATTCTTGCCGAACAACAAAAAGAAATTCTTTAACCCTGCCGGCACCTGGCCGTGCCATTCCGGTGATACGATTACAAAGGCATCGCTGGAAGCCAGTTGTTGTTTAATGGGGTCAAGGCGCTCTTTCCAGGCCGGATCCCCGTCCCAGACGCCCTCGTCCCATAACGGCAATGGATTGGCGGATAAACTGAACAACCAGCTTTCATCGCTAATCCCGCCGTCGAGATAGCCTTGAATAACGTTGGCAACTTTCAGCGTTTGCGCAGCCTCGCGATGACTGCCACTGATGACAGATATTTTCATGGTAAAAACTCTCCTAGTTTCTGCAAATTTGATGTCCGGCTGTCAACATCTTTCAAGGCGCGTTTGTAATAACCGTGCAGCGTCTTCTTGAGATACGGCGTTACCTCTTTATGGGGCAATGCTTTTAACCGGGTAAATATAGCCAGCGCATAGGTGATATCGTATTGCGACAAGAAGTTCTCCCGTTGCGCAATGGGCCGCTGACAACTGCCGCAGGAACTGACACGCACATGGTGGGCAGTGTTGGCGAACATTGCGCCAAACCCCAGAAAAACCCCCAGCACCTCGGTCACGTGTGGCCAGTTTTCCTTGCCTCCCGGCGGCGGTTCATTGGCGGTGGTACCCAGATAATGCGCCAGCATTTGTGCATAGTTGGCAATCAATGCCTGCGGATTTTCCAACAACGCGGGCTGATAAACAACGGACAAAGTCTGGGGTGATTCCGCCAACTGCAGGGCAGTAGCCTGCGCTCCCCGTAATATGGAATGTGACAATGCTTTTGGCGCCGCGGTTAACACATGGTTTTCTTCATCAACCAATACCAATGGCCAGTGAGCCATACCGGCGTGGCGCTTGACCTGCTCAAGGATCAATTTCGCTTTGGCCTCGGGCAAGGATTCCTGCCCCGGAAAATGCTCATTGGTTGGCGTAACCAGCACCGTTTCTTCCTTAAACACCCTGGCATCGAAATTCGCTAACGCCCACGCGTAACAATCAAACATCCACGAAATGGATTCTTCATCCAGCACCGGTTTACTTTGCAAAAAGCCAAACACTGTTTTTTCCTTTCTATAAATTCGTTGCGTATAGAGCCATAACAATTCATTCTAGCAGCCACATGTCAATACCAAAACCCGGTAAACCGCCGTCTTGGATCACCGGGCCGTCCTGCTACAAATCGAATGGGAACCTCCCGTTGCGATCGCGGGTGTGCTTCGGGTAACGGATTGAGCGATGTTGATTCATGAAATTTTAACAAACGGCGGATACGTTCATCAGTCGGGGGATGCGTTCGCAGTAACGATGGTTCAGGTATTTTTTGCACCGGCGCAAATATACTGTCAAGAAAACTATGCTGATAGTGTTCCATTTTGGCCAGCGCCGACGCCAGCGGCCGGGCATCGCCCAGTAATATAGCCGATCCCAGATCAGCATCGTATTCCCGTATCCGTGACAACCCCAGCTGTATCAAATCGGATAGCAACGGTGCAAACACCATCACCAGCAGCGGAATCCAGTTTAGCTGGACCTCGGTAAACAGAATCAACGGTAAATTCACCAATACCAGCAGCTGACCAAACAGCGACAACAATTTGGTAACCCTTCCCGTTATATCGGCAAAGGTCATTACACGAATGTCATTGTTACTGACATGAGTCATTTCATGGGCCAGTATGCCTGCCAGTTCCTCAAATGACAGCTTACGTAACACCCCATCGGAAACAGCAATAGTGGAATCCTGGCTGGAACCCATGGCAAAGGCGTTAATCACCCGGCTTGGAATATAATACAGTTTCGGTGTTTGCTTTAACCCCGCGCGCTGAGACAGCACCTGTACCAGTTGATGCAATTGCGGCGCATCATAGGCCGTGACCGGCCGCGCATCGTACATCCGCAAAATAAATTGTGGTGTAATCACGGGATTGGAAATAAACAACAACAAAACGGCGATAAACGCGAACCAGGCCAGCACCTCGCCGGCGATGGCCCATGCCAGATACGACATTAATCCGGCCAGCAACAATACCAGCGCGGCCGATTGAACAAAATTAACGAATTTGTGCCTGACAACTAATTCACTATCCATAATGCGATTAATAAGGCTGCTGTCGAATACGCAACCAGAACAAAAAACGTGATACCAGCAATTCGAACGCGGTAAAAGTAAGAACGGCAATAGCGATTTTCAATAATGGGATATTCAACAGATTCATGACCAGCAAATAAGGAAACAGGGATTCGGGTATCTGGTCCAGAAAAATAGCCATACTGCTCACCTTCATATCCAGCCGCCGCTTGACGAAACTGGAAAATAAATCCCCCAGCACAACGCCTGCACCCACCAGAAACCCTGCATGCAAACCCAGCTGCAACAACATGGCAGAACCAATACCGGCAACAAAAATTCCGGCGATTCCAACCCAGGTCTTGGAAGCGCCAAAAACGGGTTTACCATCCATGAAACGACAACCAAAATCCACTGGCGTCATCATCCGCCGGCCCAACAGCCGGCGCAATAAAATGGGAGCACCGTTAGCGGCGACAATGGTAAGGAATACGGCAACGACGTTATCCATGCAACAGCATCACTCGCGTTTAATTCAGGCCAGCCACATTCAATTCGGGAATCCTGTCGCGTTCGGCGCGAATCTGTGCCCGCATCTCACAACGAAAGTTATTCACGCCCATAAAAAACTCGCGCATCATGACCAGCCAGAAATACCGGCCCTCGCGGGTCAGTTCGAGGTATTTACCGCGGTCTCGCAATGCACCGAGCAGTTGAAACAACCACTTCTCCTTGCGGATTAATTTAAAATATTCCCCGTCGTATTTGTCCTGCATTTGCTGTTTATCCATGCGCAATCCAAACAACCGCATCAGGAAATCATATTGCGCCTGCTCCTTACCATTCAATTGACGCCTGGCGGTTAACCCCGTGCCGCCCGCTGCAATCAAATCAATATAATTGTTAAGAGAGAATGTGCTGGAGTAAATACCGCCGTTGACGTAGCTAATGGCACCGCTGCCTGCACCAATATATTCGTCGTGATTCACGATGTATTCATCAATAGCACCCTGGTTCCTGGCAAAACACCAAACGGAAGTGGGTTGATATTGTGGCTCCAGTGTATCCTGAATAAGCTGAAAATACTCACGTTCACGTTCGAAATTAACCTCCCCCATCTGCTTCGACATCGCGTGTTGTGTGGTTGTTGCGGGCATCAGCGGATAATAGGAGACCTGATCTATGGGAGCGTCGACTACCCATTGCAAATCCTGTAACAGGGATGCTTCATCCTGGTGCGGAATATTGAAAATCATATCGACATTCAGTGTGTCAAACCTGCCTGACACCTGCTGTAACCGTTGCCGAATCTGCTCGCCGCTGCCATAAGATTGATAACGTCCCATGGCCTTTAGCAGGCGGTTATCGAAACTTTGCACACCCACCGACAGCCGGTTAACGCCAGCCTCGTCCAGGTAAGCCAGATAATGGTCGTGCAGGTGATTGGGATTGGTTTCCACCGAGATCGGTACCTCACCCCACATTTGCCGAATCTGTTGCAGCATGGCGCTGAGTTGCCGGGGCATCACGGTCGGCGTTCCGCCCCCCACATAAACTTCAGCGACGTTCAGACCTTGGGAATGATAGTTGTGAATCTCCCGGTTCAGCGCTGCAAAATAACGGTGGGCTTTTTGCTCTTTGAACAGCACCCGGTGAAATGAACAAAAAGGACACAGCGACTCACAAAACGGAATATGGATATACAGTAAGTAGGGTTTGTCCCGCTGGAATGCAGGTGCCTCATTGATCGACAAATCCAGCACCATATGTTGCCCGTGAAAGCGCCTGAGGTAGGCTGACAGGCTCTGATCTACGACGCGCAAAAATGACTCCTTAAATGCCCTATCCCTTTATATATCTCTTTCGACCCATTACGCCGGCCACCCGTTTCCCCGTAAAATGTCCCCACGTTCGGCAATGGCTAATATTTACGGAGATTTCAGAGAGTTGCTGGACCCAACAGGGTTAATTACACATCTATAGCGAACTATACAGGCTGTAACGATGACATGTTATGCCAATTATCAAAAACATTACCCCTACTCATACTCATGGAACCTAACTCCGCGCAAGGTTTCCAAAATAATAACCGAGTAAAATAGTCAGAAATAACCCTAGAAATTTTGTCATTGAATTTATTGTGATTTTTCTCTATTTTCTTACTGAATCACTCAAGTATTACCAGGGACTAAGCAATGAGCACAGTGCCACAACACGTTGATCAAACACTAAAATCCGGTTACAAGCATGGTTTTGTCACCAATATCGAGTCGGAAACGGTACCCCCGGGACTCGATGAAAACGTCATTCGCATCATTTCAGCCAAGAAAAATGAACCGGATTGGATGCTGGAAAACCGTTTGAAGGCCTATCGCCACTGGCAAACCATGGTGGGGCCAAAGTGGGCAAAGCTGAACCTGTCCCCCATCGATTACCAGAGCATTTCTTACTACTCATCTCCGAAAAAGAAAGGTGACGGACCCAAAAGCCTCGACGAGGTAGATCCGGAATTGCTGGACACCTACAACAAACTGGGCATTCCCCTGGAAGAGCAAAAAGCCCTGGCCGGCGTTGCTGTCGATGCGGTGTTTGACAGTGTATCGGTCGCCACGACATTCCGCGAAAAACTGCACGAAGCCGGTGTCATCTTCTGTTCCATGTCCGAAGCCATTCAGGAATACCCTGAGCTGGTAAAACAACACATGGGCAGCGTGGTGCCCTACAAAGACAACTTCTTTGCCTGCCTGAACGCCGCCGTGTTTACCGACGGTACGTTTGTTTATATCCCCGAAGGCGTGCGTTGCCCCATGGAGCTATCCACCTATTTTCGAATAAACGAAGCCAACACCGGTCAGTTTGAACGCACACTGATCGTAGCCGAGAAAGGCAGCTACGTGAGTTATCTTGAAGGTTGCACCGCACCCATGCGCGATGAAAACCAGTTGCACGCCGCCGTGGTGGAACTGGTGGCCATGGAAGACGCCAGGATCAAGTACTCCACGGTTCAGAACTGGTATCCCGGTGACGCCGAGGGCAAAGGCGGTATTTATAACTTTGTCACCAAGCGCGGCGATTGCCGCGGCGACCGCTCGCACATTTCCTGGACCCAGGTGGAAACCGGTTCGGCCATCACCTGGAAATATCCCAGCTGCATCCTGCGGGGTAACGAATCCGTGGGCGAGTTTTATT
>JASFMT010000267.1:0-5643 GCA_050117455.1 Gammaproteobacteria bacterium
AGGGAACAGCTGGGTGCTCGACAGAGAAGATCTGCTGGTTGTCTATCCCTATCACGTACATTTGAAAAATTACGTTAATACGTTTCGCGCAAAATACCAGGAGCGGCATGGTCGATTATGATTAGGGCATATATACAGTTAGCTTTAATACTGTTGCTTCTGGTGGTTACCGATGGCAGTGAAGCAGCGCAACCCTACCTGGAACAAAACAGGGTGCTGTATATAGAGAAAGCGCTAAAAGCATTCCAGGAAACAAAACTGCAAGATATCATCAACACGTATAAATATATCAACGTTGTTGAAAGAAATAACTGTAGATCCTCGTTGTCCGATTTGAAGGTCGAATGCCTGCTCAGTTTTGCCAGAGAAAACTGCAGTACTTATGGTGACAGAAAGTTAAGAGAAAATTGTGAACTCTATTCGGATATTATTATTGTCAATAAGTTAAGTGAGAGCGCATTTATAAAACGCTCGGAAAGATATCGTGTAACACGTAATACGAAAGAAGATTTTAGAACGGCGCTGGAAAACAGGCTGGAACAGAAGTATGGGAAACTGGTCACTCATTTTTATCTTACCGATCGGTCAGAATGTAGTAGTGAGGATCTGAGGTGTCTGGCGAATGGTCTGGATCAGTTTTGCCTGGATTACACAAACGCAAAGAGCCTGTCCTGGCAATATTGTGCCAGCGCGTCCCTGTGGTTTATTGGGACGTCAAAAGAGAACTAGAGTCATTATGTTAATCGGTGAAATGTTAATCGATAAAATGTCAGTCAGTGAAATAATTGTAACCAGAATACCAATTTCATCATGAGTGTAAAACTAAAAAAGGCAATAGCCAGGGAAATGCAGAACATGGACGCTGCTGGCCTGCTCAGGTCGGAGACAGCAGTGGTTCAGACCGCTTCTATGGAAGTACAGGTCAATGATGATGAAACAAACAAAAGTTATCTGAATTTTGTCGGCAACGATTTTTTAGGGTGGGGCTCGAATGATGTCATTCGTGATACCGCCAGCGAGGCGCTTGCCCGCTATGGGGCCGGAAACACTTCTTCTCGTATAACCATAGGAACACAGGATGTCATTAAGCAACTGGAAGAAAAACTTTCCGGTTTTCTGGATGTAGAAGACAGCATTGTATTTCCATCACATTATCTGGCAAACCTGAGCATTTTCGAGCCATTAACGAGCCGCCGCGACAGCATATTTATTGATGAGATGTGCAATCCGGGCTTATATGATGGGGCCAGGATGTCACAGGCCAATATTGTTCCTTTTCGATATCAGGATAGTGAAGACCTGGAATACCATTTGAAATGTTCGCAAAATGCCCGCTTCAGGATCGTTGCCACTGACAGTGTTTTTCATTCCGATGGCTACCTGGCGCGATTACAGACCATAAAGGATCTCTCGGAAAATTATGATGCAATCACGGTTGTCGATGACAGTCTTGGTGCGGGTATTGTTGGAGAAAATGGCAGGGGAATTATCAATCATCTGCAAATGGAAGATAAACCGGAACTGGTGACCGGCACCTTTGCCTATGCACTGGGTAACGTCAGTGGCGGTTTTATCTCCGGCGACAGTGATCTGATTAAGTGGCTCAGGCACACGGCCAGGCCGTACCTACTGTCCGAGCCTATATCACCTGTGAATGCCGCGATTGTCACGAAAGTTGTCGAAATCCTGGAAGCGGATGACACTGTTTTGAACCGCTATCATGCAAATTCAAAATACCTGAAAGATGAAATACGAAAGAAAGACTGGCAGTTAAAGAGGAATAATTCCCCGCTGGTGAGTATCAATGTGGGCAGTACATTAAATGCGCAGAAAATGGTGGAATTCCTGTATAACAACAATATTTTAGTCAGCGGACTGTGCTACCCAAATACACCGGAGGGTGAGTCCCTGTTACGAATGAATATTACCGCCAGCCATACGCGGGATCAGATAAGGGCACTCGTCGAAGCGCTCGAGGAAGCATTTGATGTCCTTGAATAAAGATCCCTTGACTGATGACATCCTCAAGTTATCTGCCAGCCTGGATCGATACCAGTTGCCGGCGGATTTGCAGGGGTCTGAGTTAAACTGCCACGTTACTATTGTGCCAAGGTTCTCCACGGGCGACGATGATGAGTTGACATCGTCGGCTGGTATCTGCCTGGTATTCGACTGTAGTTATTCCATGACAGGGACGAAGTTTGACCTTGCGTTAGATACCGCCAAAATGATTGTTGATTTACTGGATGAGCGACATACGCTTTCGCTGATTGCATTTCATACCAATAGTGATATTGTGATTAAAAATGCCGTACCAACAGAAGAAGCAAAGGAATCTATAAAGAGACAGATCGATAACCTGGAAACCTATTTGGGCGGATCGACCAATATGGCTTCCGGTATTAAACGCGCCATGAAAGTGCTTTCCGATGGCGATGCTGACGCCAATATCATGGTGATACTTTCAGACGGAAAGCCCGATTCCCGTAATAGCGCGCAAAGGGAAGCCAACAGAGCCACTGAGGCAGGCGCTCAGTTATTTGCCGTGGGGATAGGGGATTCATATAATGCAAATCAACTGCTACGCCTGGTTTCACCATCCAACGGTGCGGTGTTTGGAGACAGCGAGGAAGGCAGAATAACCGAGATATTTTCCGACATCATTCATCGTATCGACCGGATCATAGCAACCAATGTAAAACTAAGCTTTGCGTTCGGTGAGTCATTTCACCCGGTACAGGCATTCAAAATCAGTCCGGAACGGAGCTTATACGATTCTCCCAATCTGGGGAGTGAAGGGGATCTATTGGAACTCCGGCTGGGCAATATCGCGGATAATAGAATTCATGAAATCTTGTTAAAACTCGAAGCAGATCAGGCGGACGTTGACACTGAAGAGACGATCAGGGTCAGGGTCCAGTACGACGCATACCATTTTGGTGAAAAAACGTCGCAGGATCAGGAAGTCGTACTCACCGTAAAGTATACCCAGCATGATACACAGGCACCTGAGGCAGGTAAAAAATTAAAAAACGCCATTCGAAGTGCAACAATGGTGCAATTAAGCGATGACTTAATGCATGCGTGTTTGAATGAGAAAAAAGACCAGGCCCTGAAAATTATAGAAAAGCTTGAGCGGCATTGCGAAAGAGAAAGTAACGAGTCGCTGCAGCAACAGTTGGACAATATAAAAACCAAGCTCCAGAAACGGCGTAGAATTAGCGACAAAGACCTCAATGAGCTTCTGCTGGCAGTTACTGCAACGGCGCCCAAAGCACAGTTGTTTGATCTAATCCTTGTTGAAGGCGGCCCGGAGACAATACGCCTGGTGCGAGAGATCAGATATGCTACCGATATGGGGCTGAGAAAAATAGTCGGTATCATTCAGCGCAAAAATAGTGTGGTCAATGTTTTTAAAAATAAGGCGGCTGCCGAGAAATTGCAACAACGACTGGGGAGCGTCGGCGCGAAAACAAAGATAAATGCCAGAGAAATAGAAGAAGAGGACGACGAGGGCGAAGACGACGAAAAGACAGTTCAGGAAGTATCTTAAAACGTCCGGGCCGTTAGCATCTACCCACCAAATTTGGCCGTGAGCCCCTTTTACTGTTAGACGAATACCGGGGCTGCCATGGTCCAGAGTGCAAGGCTTCTCAAAGGAGTGCCCTGGTGAGGCTTCCTTCTCTATCAACAACGCAATCAGCCACTCACCGGGCGCCTGGTCCTGGTTGCCCCAATACTGATTTACAATTATCTGTCATTTGTTAAGGAAGCCAAGCGTGTACTGTTCAATAAGTCTCAATATAACAATGAGTTACAGCTGTGCATGCCTTATTCATTGCGCCGCAAATAGTAGTGGGCGCGTGTTATTTGGGTACATCGGTCGTGGCAAATACGATCCCGGGCATGTACTCGTCAGGGTATGTACAAGCTATCTATAAAATGTATAATAAATGATCAATTAAACGCTTATTTATATAAAAAAGAATAAGTTATTAGTAATCAGAATATTGAAGTGACGGGTAGTATTTTATATGAAGTATGAAGTGAAAGTGGCCCACGACGGTTCCCAGGCTCGCATTCCCCACAAAACACGCAATGGCTACACTCTTATCGAACTGCTGGCATCCATGGCAATAGGTACCTTCCTGCTGTCGGTTGTCGCTCCCGGTGTTGCCACACTTAACGAAAACGACCGCCAAACCGCTGTGGCGAATTCACTGGTTGCCACACTCAACGCGGCTCGCAGCGAAGCGATAAGTCGTAACGCGCGATTGACGGTATGCCAAAGTGATAATGGTTATGAATGTGGAACGGCGGGCTGGGATAAAGGCTGGATGTTGTTTGTAGACGCCGGCGTGCCAGGTGAGGTTGAGCAGGACGATACTGTACTTCATTTTTCAGAACCAGTACCTGACGACATACAATTAACCAGTGCCAGTTTCAACAATTACATTAGCTACTTCTCCGACGGAACCACCAACAACAGTGGTAGTTTCGAGTTTTGTAATACCGGGGATGATAGCGCGGTACAAAGTATTTGTATCAGTATGACGGGTAGAGTGATCACCGGCGCTGAGGAGTGTCGGGTAGAAGAAGTAACCTGCCTTTAGAAAGCAGGTTGGTTGTAATGAATCTGTAGCTTTTCCAGGTCAAAGCGCAATCTTTCATTTGTGTTTAAGTGTGAATGTTATAATCCCAAGGTCAAAGGTTCCTTCCTTCATTTGTTGTTATCTGTAGCCTTATCAAACAGGGCGGCGGCATTGCCATAGGCCAGTTGCCTGGCGACATCCTCCGGTAGTTGCGCAAGCCAGTGGCGAATGATTGCCACCGCAGTATCAAAATTTTTCCAGCGTGAAACACTGTAGGTATCGACACCTACCAAAAATCGATCTGAAAATCGGATCAACAGTTCATACCATTCATCGCTGATTTGGCCTTCCGGCGCGATGCGCTCATCGCGAACCGAAAGGTCGATATACAGCGCCGGGTAGCGCCGCAGGTAGTCGGCAACGAGATCGGGATACGGAAAAGTGCCCGCATGCGCCCAGATCACGGGTTGCGAGGGCATGATATCGTAGATGGCATCGATCACGGCCGGATCACCATGAATCTGCAACGGTAGGTGATGTTGTGCGGCTAGCTCGACAATGCGCTGGAACACGAGACTATGCCGGTCTTTGGCAAAAATATGCAGTTCACCGATGCCACGCCATGTTCCTTTATTCAATTCAGATTCGATGCGAGCGGGTAAGGTCACGTCGTTTGGCCAGCTGGATTTGTCCTCATGGCTGCGGTATACACTGAGCAGCGGCACGATACGCTTGGGTGCATATTGGTACAGGATTTGTGTATGCGAGGCCGGGGTGCCCGTGACGAGAGCATACCTGACATTGTTGTTCTCCAGTTTGTTGATAATTTGCCGTGGGCTGAACTGCGCGGCATCCGCGGCGTTGTAGTGCAGGTGGGCATCAAACAGCGGTTCAGCATTGAGGCTGGCTGGCAGTAGCATGAACCAGCAGTGGAGTATTATTTTGTGGTACCTGGTTTTGTAAATCATGGTCAGCAAGTATAACAAGTGGTTCGTCGAATATAACTTGTTGATTAAGCATACGAATCGTAATAGCCAGCCGGTAATTTTAT
>JASFMT010000268.1:0-5631 GCA_050117455.1 Gammaproteobacteria bacterium
GCCGCGGCAACTTCGAGGCAAATACCGGCGATGGGTTGAACCGATACCCACAACACATTCAGATTAATGTTCAGATCGGCGAATACCACCTGTTTGTCGTAACAGCGTAGTACTTTTTCGATGCGATCAACAACTTCCTTGATAACGGGCAGAGGTTGTTGCTTGAGGCGGGGAATAATCATCATAAAATCGCTGAGCTGTTTACCGTCGTCGTTATGCAACGGGACACGTTTCCATAACGGCTCAGCCGGTGCCATATTACAACGGACCTTCAACGCCTGAGTCTTGATTGACTCCAGTTCCACGGAATGAAGCTCTTTGTTTGCCGCCACGACGCAAATACCGGTTTACTCTTTCGAATACTCCATACAGTATGGCACAATTCCCACGGACGGGGTATTTGGCCGCTACGCTATTGAATTCCCAATAAATATTACAGAATCCATTAACCAGCAGCGCTATAATTGGGGCTTCCGGAAATTTAAAAAACCACGATGATGAATCAGTATCTGGATCAATACTGCGAACGCATAGCCCCGGGGTTATGGGGCGAACCCCTGAATTTACTCAGCAACGCCGCGTTTTTGATAGCAGGTTTCCTCGCGTGGCGGATGCTTACGACTGACCGGTTTCAGTGGCATCGTAGCCCCGCCGACATCACCTTGCTGGTGGCATTGTTGTTTGCCATCGGTATCGGCAGCGGCCTCTGGCATTTAACGGCCCATTACTGGGCACTGTGGAGCGACCGGATACCTATTTTATTGTTCATCAATCTTTATTTGCTAAGTTGTTTATTTCGCGTTGTTGACCTGTCGGTTATCGGGGGGATTGGCGTGTTCGCCGGTTATCACGTGATTAATGCCGGCACCCTGTTGATGCTCCCCGCGGACTTTATGAACGGCAGCGTCTTCTATCTACCGACGTGGTTTTTCCTGGCCGGTATTACCGTTGTAATCTGGCACCGGCAATACAACGTAAAACAATATTTCAGTTGGGCGCTGATCGTATTGACGGTGTCCCTCGCCTTTCGCACCATGGATAACGCGATATGCGGTGCATTACAGACCGGCACTCATTTCCTGTGGCACCTGCTGAACGCCATCACACTCTATATACTGATGTTGGGCCTGATTGACAAATATCGCATGCCAGAATCATCATGACCAAAACGATACATAGCCGGACTTTCATTGTTGCTGCAATTGTATTGCTTGTGGTTGGATTCGCATTGGGTCCAACCGTGGAAATCGACGACACCCTGAAGCCCGTCACTTTACCTGCTAAAACCGCCGATCTTGATCATTACCTGCAACAACAGGAACAGCAATATAACGATATTGTGCCGGGGGCGGAAAAAACCATTATCTGGACTGATCCTAAGCGGCGTTTGCGCACGCCGGTCTCGCTGGTCTACCTGCATGGTTACGCCGCCAGCCGCCAGGAACTGGCACCTTTGTGTGACATTGTAGCCCGCGAACTGGGTGCCAATCTGTATTATCAGCGACTCACCGGCCACGGGCGTGACAGCCAGGCCATGGCGGAAATATCCGTTAACGCCCTGGTTAATGACGCCAATGAAGCATTGCAAATCGGAAAACGCCTGGGTGAAAAAGTTATTCTCATTGGCGGTTCCACCGGTGCTACCCTGGCAACAATTATCGCAGCCAGAGACTCATCACATTCTCTCGCCAGCCTGGTCTTAATCTCCCCCAACTTTGGGCCAAAAAGACCTGAATCAGAACTTTTGCTTTGGCCATGGGGAAACGTGATGCTGCAGATTGTGGAGGGTTCAACCTACTCGTTCGAAACCTACAACGAACAACACGCCCGTTACTGGAGCCATAAGTCACCCAGTAAAGCCCTGTTACCAATGATGGGAATTGTGGATCTGGCGCGCAAAACTGATTTAGCGCAACTGCAAACACCTGTGCTAGTGTTTTATTCTCCACAAGATGAAGTCGTCAGCACCGAAGCTATCAAGCAACACTATGAACGCTTTGGCGCGGCACACAAAAACATTCACCCAGTCGCCAACAGCGGTGACCCGCAGCATCATGTGCTGGCCGGCGATATCTTGTCGCCACAAACAACAAAGGAAATGGCAGATGAGATTATCCGGTTTGTGCAGCCTTTACTTTAGAAAACCATTAGCTTGCCGTACAAGCAATCGCTGGGCAAAAAAAAGCGCCCCAATTGGAGCGCTATGTCAACGACAGGAACAGACTGTATGATGTATTACGGTGCCGGAGCAGGATCCGGTGTCGGATCCACCGGTGTATTACCGGTAAGGCCAGGCGGTAAGGTGTCTTTCTTTGCCAGACCCGGCGGTAACTCCGCCTGTGCCGCCAACCCGGGCGGCAATGCTCCGGGGGCGCGCCCGCCACCACCAGCACCGGGTGCGCCGACGCCCATACCGAGCCCATTGGCGTTGCCGTTAGGCGCTGGTGCGGCGGTTACATCAAAAATCAATAACGTTGTGCCAACAATGACGGCTGACACTAACCACGGTTTAATTCGGTTTTTACGGCTACTTTGCTGCATGTACTACCCCCTTCTGCTACTTATTACTTCTTCGTGTTTCCCATTTAAACAGCCCGCTCCTGATGCTGCTGGAAACGTATATTGTTGTAAGAATTCTGGTTTTTCAGGTACCTGCAACTGACTTGGTTACGTAATGCGCAAGCTCAAGCAGCGCGACTTTAGTTTTCATTAACGCATGGTCAGGGGACTGGTTGACGTTTTTTGAAAAGATTTATAACAGAGATCTTTTTGACGGGCGATTAACCAAATGGGATTACTTACTATTCAATTGAGGCGTAATTAGTCAAAAATAGCGTAGGATTTAAGCGGTTTAATGTGCACCAAAGGGTTTAAATCAAAAACAACGATGCCAATCCCAGAAAGATAAAAAATCCCATGCTGTCGGTGGTAGCGGTGGTGATGATACTGGAGCCCAATGCCGGATCATGACCGGTTTTGTCCAGGAGAATCGGGACTGAAAATCCGATTAAGGCGGCAACAATCAGGGTCAGCAACATCGCCACGCCGATCACAACGGCCAGCGAAACACTTTGATAGAACAAGTACGCAAACAACGCCACAACGATACCCAACAACACCCCGTTGAGTAAGCTGATTCCCAGTTCCTTGCGCACCAGGTAAAAGGCATTCTCGGAACTGATTTGGCCGAGTGTAATGGCCCGTATGATAAGTGCGGCGGTCTGATTGCCGATGTTACCGCCAACGCTGGCCACGATGGGCATCAAAACCGCCAGCGACACCAGCTGCGCAATGGTGCCTTCAAACAGACCGATAACCCGGGACACGATAAAGGCGGCGAACAGGTTGATAACCAGCCAGAATCCGCGGTTCCTCACACTGTCCAGCACCGGCGCGAATAAATCCTCCTCCTCGGTCAGGCCGGCCATGTTCAATACGTCTTCAGTGCTTTCATCTCGCAGATAGTCCATGATCACATCGACGGTGATCCGGCCGATCAATTTACCCCGCTTGTTAACGACGGGGGCGGAGACCAAATCATAACGTTCAAACGCCTTGGTGGCCTCTCCGGCGTCATCGTCGGGAGAAAATTTGACAATATCCGTGGCCATGACTTTACCGATGGCAAGTTTTGGGTCATTTAACAAAATATTTTGCAAGCTGATGACACCTTTCAAAATGCCGCGCTGATCCACTACGAATAATTTGTCGTTATGGATGGGCAACTCATCAAGGCCGCGCAGCCTGATTGCCGCCTGTTCGAGGGTGTCGGTATCACGCACCACGACCATTTCCTTACTCATCAAATCGCCGACCGTGTCTTCCTCGTAGGTCATGGCGTCGCGCAGCCAGTCCTGATCCTGCTCGGTCAACGTCTGGCGGCGCAGCTCCAGAATCTCGTCGGGTATATCCTCGGCGATATACGCCAGGTCATCAGCATCCATTTGATGAAGCACTTCAAGCAATTCATTGCGCGGCGTCGCTTCAATAAGGCTTTCGCGCACGGCATCGGATACCTCCAGCAATATATCACCACCACGTGGTTTCCTGACCTGTTGCCATACGATGAGCCGGTCTTCCAGCGGCAAACCTTCGAGAATATGCGCTACATCACCGGTGTGTATTCGTGCCAGTTTGTTCTGCAGTTCCGCAAGATTCTGGCGGTGAACCAGGGATTCCACCAGTTCCTTGTTGGGCGTCTCGCGCCCATGCACAATGGTTTCCACCAGCTTGTGCTTTTTTAACAAGTCGCTTACCAGCGCTATATTTTCCTGCAGCTTGTCTTGTGTTTTTGGTGCTTGCATCGTTATTCACCACTTACTTCAAAAAGCGATTATTGAATGAATCCATGTTATAAAATTGGGTAAAAAAAGGACTGATTGAAATCAAGAACTGACAGGAGAAGTGTAACGGGCAGTTATATCCGGTTCCTCAACGTGAGCAAGAATTTGTTCGCGGGCCTGATCGCGCAATTTAACAGCAACGGGCCAGGTATCATGCTTTCCGTCTGCAGCTTCCGGGTAAATGGGTTTACCAACCACGACGTGAACGGCGCCGTGATGCGGCAACCAGTCATAGGCGCGGAACACGTGACGGGTTCCCTGGATTGCCACGGGGACCACCGGCACCCCGGCCTGCGCCGCGGTGACAAATGCCCCCATGTGAAATGGCAAAATCCCATCATCGCGTAGGAACGTACCTTCCGGAAAAAAGTACATGGATTTCCCTTGCTGAACGGTTTGCAGAAATTGTTGCGCATCATCGACGCTTTTCTGTAAATCAAAGCGCTCGACAAATTTGGTGTCGATGCGTTTTAAAAACAATCCCGGCACAAACTGATGGGACAACTCGGCTTTGGCAATAAAACTGAACCGGCGCTTTAACAACGCCACAACGCAGGGACCATCAAGATAGCTGGCATGGTTGGAAATATAAATACAGGGCTGGTCCGGCGGTAACAGGTTCTCGGTTCCTTCAACGGTAAACGGGGTCGCCGTCGCCCACGCCAGAAGCCGCGTTGCACCCCGCATTGATGCCCAGCGCCAGGCCGGCCTGGGCAACAGCACGACGAACATCCAGGTCATCGGCGCCAGTACCCAGAATACCGTGCGTGCCCATAACCCGTAGGCAACTTCCGCGGCACGATGCCGCCACTGCAAAATCTGCGACCTGGTGCTCATGGCGACCAGGCGAATAAACTGCCACCAAACGGCCCGCTGTCCTTTGCCGACCGCACCGCTTTCGTATAACGACTTACTCGCCGCCCGGCGAATCTTGCCACTGGACGTCTTCAACACCGTGCCGGGCGGTGCCAGCACCACATTATCCGGCGGTAACCCAACCAGATCGTTGACTTGCTCATTAATAGCGGATCGCAAACGGGTTAACGCAGACTGATGCTTTTCTCGGGTTTCCGCCAGTACCACCAGTTGTTCGGTACCGCTGCGGGGATCCTTGCTGCCAAACACCGCCACGCGGCCGCTGCGAATACCCTCCACGTTACCCACCACTTCTTCTACTTCCGGTGGATAGATATTGCGTCCACCGCGAATGATCATGTCCTTGGTCCGGCCGGTCACGTAGACTTCGCCGTCGGCGATATAGGCGAGATCTCCGGTATTCAGCCAGTCA
>JASFMT010000269.1:0-5613 GCA_050117455.1 Gammaproteobacteria bacterium
CGGACATTCATCGTCAAGTTTTATGGAGTTAAAGTACTCCAATATTTTCCCCGGTGTCGATGTTTACTTTTATGGAAAACAAAAACAGTTGTTTTATGAGTTTGTGGTAGCAGAACGGGCAGACGTTGATGCACTAAGGATGAAAATTGTTGGTATCCATGATGACGGTGACATTGAAATCGATATGCATGGTAATGTTATGGTGCATTGCCGGGGTAAAAAAATGGTCATCCAGAAGCCGGAGGTTTATCGCCTGGTAGGGCAGCAAAAACTATCTGTAAACGGATATTTTTACGTAACGCGGCATAACGAAATTCGCTTTCGGGAAGCTTCGCCCGATCAGCCTGCCTGAGTCACAGGGTAGGTGGCCTAACACTTTCGCTAGCTGTCTTTTTCCCGCTCCAGGGCAACCGTGTAGGGTAAATCAAGAAAGTTGACTGCTTCCCCCTCCGGACTGTTCAGATGCACTGTACCGTTTTGCGCATTGGATATTTGTAGTACCGCCAGCAAATCATAGCCGCCATTTTCCGCCGGCTGCGCATTCACGATTCGCCCTATCGCCTGGTCCGCCTTGCTGTCTTTATTAAACAGCGAATTACCCGGCTGGGGTCGCCGGTCGCTATCGACATGAGCCAGATACATGCGGCGTTTTAATTTACCAAGAAAGTACATACGGGCGACCACTTCCTGTCCCGGGTAACAACCTTTTTGAAAACTCACACCATCGATACTGTGCAGATTCATCATTTGGGGCACGAAGGCTTCCACATTGGCTGCGTATATTTGCGGGACACCTGCGTGGATATCCAGATAGGACCATACATGGTGACTGCAAACGGTGGCTTGTTGTTTAAGTTGATTCCAGAGACTGGTCAATTGTTGGTAATCGCCATAGATTAAAAAGCGCGGCTGCTGTCCCCTGATGCGGGTTATGCCGATGTTATCGCCCGCCGAGCTCTGATCAACGTGATTCGGTACTGTGGGTACGATGCCGGTGAGCATTTGTTCCGCGCCCGGCCCGGCCAATCCACAGGCCAACAGCTGGTCAGTGGCATCCTCAAGCGTCACTTTGCTGCGCAGCACAAACATCTGCAAACGTTTTAACACCGGTTCAATAACTTCAACCGGTAGTTGTAAATAGTAAGCGTCGTTGAGCTGAATAACGCGGAATAATGCCAGTGCCCGGCCTTTGGGATTACAATAGGCATTGAGTTGACTGTGCTCGGTGGTTACCTGGCTAATATCGTTGCTTAACTGGTTTTGTAAAAAACTTTGCGCTTCTTCGCCGCTTACCTTGATAAACCCCAGTGGCGTCAGTTCGCACAGCACATCACCTGCCGTCGCCGCTCGCCGTTCAGCGTCCGGATCACCAAAGTGTTCGACCCGTTGATCGTCGTCGAGTTGGGCGTTTTGTTGTTTGAGAAATGCCAGCCAGTCGTTGTTGATTGTCATAAAATACCCGTTGTTTGTTGCTGTTACTGTCAGCCGTACAATTCGCCGTACAAAAGGAAGCCAAAAACATTGCCGTGTGTCAGAATGGTTGCTGCACCGATGATTGACAATGACCGGGAAAGTACCAGCGGGATATCATCGATATATCCACCTGGTTGATGACTTCGGTTCGCCGCCAGCTTCCCGCGGACGGCCGGCTTCCCGCGGACGGCCGGCTTCCCGCGAACGGAAAGTGGCGATACCGATAAATCGTTTGTGTAAGGCGACCAGTATACTGGATCTTTGCTAAACATGTTATACACTTGATATTAATGGATAAAAACAACAACCGGCCGCGTTATCTAAATCTTTTCAAGATCGCCATGCCCGTGGCTGCTGTGGTGTCCATCGGTCACCGTATTTCCGGTTTGCTGCTGGTGATCGCTATCCCTTTTCTTATTTATGCACTCCAGATGTCCGTTTCAAGTGTTCAACAGTACGCCAAATTGCTGGCTGCACTGCAATATCCCTTATTGAAAGTGATAGGCATCCTGTTGTTATGGTCTTTTCTGCACCACTTTTTTGCGGGCATTCGTTTCCTGTTAATCGATATTGATGTGGGTGTGTCAAAAACCGGCGCACGGGCGGGTGCCTGGACGGTTCATCTGCTGGCGATTGCTGCAACAATAGCGGCGGCGGGTGGCTGGTTATTATGAGCAGCGCCGACTCATCCGGTTTGCGCGCCTGGACCGTCCAGCGGTTGAGCGCATTATATATGGCACTGTTCAGTGTCTATGCACTGATTAGCCTTCTGGGGCGGGACGCGAATCATTATGAGCAATGGGTGGCGTGGATTTCACACCCGGTGAACAATATTGCCACGGGCGTTTTTATTCTGGCGCTGTTGCTCCATGCCTGGGTGGGGGCCCGGGATATTGTACTGGACTATGTTAAGCCTTTCAGTTTGCGCATGGTGAAACTTGCCGGACTGATGTTATTTCTGATCGCGATGGGATTATGGGCGTTGAAAGTCCTGTTGAGCGTAACAAGTTTAAGCTGAAAAACTTTAAAAATAACGAGTTGAATAATGACGCTGCCAAAACGCAAATTTGATTCCCTGGTCATTGGCGCCGGCGGCGGTGGTTTGCGCGCCGCCCTGCAATTGTCCAGTGCCGAAGCCAACGTGGCGGTGGTTTCCAAGGTTTTTCCCACCCGTTCCCATACCGTTGCCGCGCAGGGTGGCATGAACGCAGCGCTTGCCAATGTGTTGCCCGACAACTGGCATTGGCATATGTACGATACGGTGAAGGGCAGTGACTACCTGGGAGACCAGGACGCCATCGAATATATGTGCCGCGCCGCCTCTCATTGCGTCGTCGAGCTGGAACATTCCGGTGTGCCTTTTTCGCGGCTGGACAACGGGAAAATTTACCAGCGGCCTTTCGGCGGTCAAAGCCAGAACTTCGGAGGCGATCAGGCCGCCCGTACCTGCGCGGCAGCGGACCGCACCGGCCATGCCATCCTGCATGCCCTGTATCAACAAAACATCCGCGCCAAAACGCATTTTTTTGATGAATACTTTGCCATTGATTTGTTAAAAGATGATGACGGGTACGTGCTGGGTGCGCTGGTGCTGGATATTGAAACCGGTGAACCGCTGATTATCGAGGCCAAAACGACGCTGTTGGCCACCGGCGGCGTCGGGCAGTTATTTCGTACCAATACCAACGCCCGGATCAATACCGGCGATGGCATGGCGATGGCGTTGCGCGCCGGCATTCCGGTACAGGACATGGAATTTTTCCAGTTTCACCCCACCGGGGTCGCCGGTAAAGGAATGTTGATCACCGAGGGTGTACGCGGTGAAGGAGGTTACCTTGTTAACAAGGACGGTGAACGGTTCATGGAACGTTATGCCCCCCACGCCAAGGACCTTGCCAGCCGTGACGTGGTGAGCCGGGCCATTGCCCTGGAAGTGCGCGAAGGCCGCGGTTGTGGTCCCAGGGGTGATCACGTGATGCTGAAACTGGATCATCTGGGCGAAGAGGTCATTAAAAAGCGCTTGCCGGGGATTCGCGATACGGCCATCACCTTTGCCCATGTGGACCCGGTTGAAAATCCGATACCTATTTTTCCCACCGCGCATTACACCATGGGGGGAATTCCCACCAACCGTTTCGGTGAAGTGGTGGCGCCGCTTGGTCAAAATGTCGAAGAACCGGTACCCGGACTTTATGCGGCGGGTGAATGCGCCTGCGTGTCGGTGCACGGCGCCAACCGGCTGGGCGGTAATTCGTTGCTGGATATCGTGGTGTTCGGCCGCGCGGCGGGCAATCATATTATCGGGTTCCTGGCAGAGAATCGTTACCATCGCCCCATGAACGACGACAGCGTTGATTTGGCCATGCAGCGCCTGGCGCGCTGGGACAAAAAAGGTGATGGCGAGTCAGTCGATGCATTGCGCCAGGAACTGCAACGGGAGATGGAAAACCACTGCGGGGTATTTCGCACCCAGGATGTATTGGCCGATGGAGTGGAAAAAATCAAAACCATCGAGCAACGTTTACAGGATGTGCGCATCAAAGATCACAGTAAGATTTTTAATACCGCGCGCATCGAGGCGCTGGAACTGGAAAATCTGGTGGAGTTGGCGCTGGCCACCGTCATCAGCGCCGAAGCGCGCAAGGAAAGCCGCGGCGCCCATTCCCGTGTGGATTATCCGGACCGTGACGACGTGCACTGGATGAAACACAGTTTGTATTCCAGTAAAGGTTATTCGCTGGATTTCAAACCGGTCCGCACCAAGCCGCTAAGTGTGGAGGCGTTTCCGCCGAAAAAACGGGTATATTGATAAACAGGGTATGAGCATAGTCCCATGCGATTTTTAGTCTACCGCTACAATCCGGAAACCGACCAGGCGCCGGCGATGAAGGAATACACCTTGTCGGATATCGAACCCGGCATGATGTTGCTCGATGCGCTATTGAAAATCAAAGCCACGCAGGATGAGACGTTGACGTTTCGCCATTCCTGCGGCGAGGGCGTCTGCGGTTCCGATGGTATGAATATCAATGGCCGCAATGGTCTGTCCTGTATTACACCGTTGAAGGGATTGAAAGAGCCGGTGCAGATCCGTCCATTACCCGGGCTGCCGGTGGTGCGTGACCTGGTGGTGGATATGTCGCAGTTCTATCAACAATACCGGGGCGTCAAACCGTATCTCACGGTGCATGATCCTGAACCGGAAGTGGAATACCTGCAGTCACCGGAACAGCGGGACCGCCTGGATGGCTTATATGAATGTATTTTATGCGCCTGTTGTTCCACCGCCTGTCCGTCGTTCTGGTGGAACCCGGATAAATTCCGCGGACCGGCAGCCTTGTTGCAGGCCTGGCGGTTTCTGGCGGACAGCCGCGATCAGGCAGCGGAGGAACGGCTGGAAGACCTGCAGGGGGCTTTCCGGCTGTTCCGTTGCCATACCATCATGAACTGTGTCGACGTGTGTCCCAAGGGGCTCAATCCCACCAAGGCCATCGGTCATATTCGCAAGATGATGCTGAAGAAAACCTGGTAAGCATTGGTGTACAATGCGCGCTATGTCAGAACAGACGCCACCCGCGATCAATTCACACTTAACCCCGGAACGAAAGTCCCGCCTTTACTGGCAATGCCGCCGAGGTATGCTGGAACTCGATAGCCTGTTACAGGACTTTTTCAGGCAGCAGATTGATGAGCTGGACAACTCTGAATTGTCGGCATTTGAGATGCTGTTAAAAACCCCCGACGATTTACTGCTGGAATACCTGATGGGACGGACCGTACCGGTGGACAGGGAACTTGCCAATGTCATCGCCAAAATACGCCAGTCCGCTGGCCATTAGCATTGTCCCTTCCCGTTTGTTACTGGCCGCCGCGTTGTTTATGCATATCGGGGCGGCAGGGTTAATCGTGTTCCTGGAATTGCCGTTGACTATAAGGCTCGCCTTTTTGTTGCTGTTAATAACAAGTGCTCTGGCGGTGTCTTACTATGCGGGCTGGGTTTTTAAGGGCAACCGTTGGTTGCGAAACGTGGGTGACTACTGGCCGAGGTTTGAGCGTGCGGTATGGGATAACGACGATCGGTGGCTGTTGACCGGTGATCGGCAAAAGACTTATGACGCAACGTTGCTGCCGACCACTTTT
>JASFMT010000270.1:0-5597 GCA_050117455.1 Gammaproteobacteria bacterium
ATAACCAGACGATTCTAACTTTTTTGAGCCGACAGGATATGACGCGATATCAACAGGGAAAGGTGATCGTACGACTGGCGATACTGGTGCTGCTGGCAGCTGCAGCGGGTTGCGGCACTTCAAGCTCGGCTTATGAGGAAAAACTCAAAAAAGACGACTACCTCAAGCGCACTTATCCCGACACAAAACCGGTCCCCAAAGCAACACCAGCGGTAAAAACCGATTATTATAACGAAATTACTGCAGGCCAGGTGGTCACCGGTATGAATCTCACGGAAATCCGAGCCGCCACCCAAACCTACCCTTATGGCAGTAAACGCAATAACTCGGTTTCCTGGTGCAACGATAAGCCCGTCAATCACTGCAAACCCGGTTGCAACCAATGCGCGGTGGTGTTTTTCGATGAACAACAAATCCATTTGTTAGCCGGCAAAGGTGACAATCCGGTGGTAGAAAAATCCCTGGCGCGCCGGCCCGAGGATACGGTCATCACTTTCCGGGACAAACCCCTTGAGGTGGTGCATGCCATCTTCGACAACCGGATCGTCACTGGCATGTCCGTTATCGATTTTAAACGGCTCCGCCAGCGCCCGGACAGCAAAACACAATACTACTGCAAGAACCACCGGGTATTTCAGTCCTGCCTGTACGATTGCGGTGATTGTACGTTGAAAATTATTTCCCCCCGCAACCATCAATATCACGTTCGCACGGTGAGATTTCGCGGCCACCTGGACTTTGCCACCATTGTTGACGTCACCGAATCGGTACAAAACCGCCGCCCGTAACCGCAAATTTTTCCCGGCCCAGGCAGTCTAACCAACACGGTCAACGTCCGTTGATCTCACCTCAGCGAACTTAAAGACGGCTGCACGCAAATAGTGTATTCCGCAGCCAGATTTGCCCAACAGTGACCTGGAACAACTAATTTTCTGTTTTATATGCTATTTTTAATACGGTCTATGAGACACTACGTTAAAGCCAAGAGATCAGAACATCCGCAACTGACCACATCGTCACCTATTAATCCAGAAAAAATCGCTAATTTCAACGACAGTATGAAAAGGTTCTGGCCGCTAACTATATTTAATGTGAGAGCAGCAATTCTGTGACCTCAACGTTTCAGAAACCGGACGATTTATTCGATATCTCTAAAATATGAAACCCATCAAATGGTTAACTGACAAAGTCGTCAACTGGTTAACGCTCGAACGGGAGGCGACCAACGTGCCGCCGTGCGACTTTGACCGGTTGAGTTTCGAAATCCGTCCCGGCGATGTATTGCTCGTCGAAGGGCGTTCCCGCGTGAGCGATGTCATCAAAACCATTACCCAAAGCGTGTGGACCCATTCCGCGCTTTACATCGGCCGGCAGGTGGATATAGCCGATCCCAATGTGCGGGAACATGTCAGCTGGTTATATGACGGCGACCCGGAAGATCAACTTATTATTGAACCGTTACTGGGGGAAGGCACCATTATTGCGCCCCTTAAAAAATACGCCAGTGATCATTTGCGCATTTGCCGCCCGTCCGGGTTATCACCCCAGGATGCGCAACAGGTGATTGCCCACGCGATCAAGCACCTGGGGCATGATTACGACGTGCGGCATTTGCTGGATCTTGGCCGGTTCCTGCTACCTTACAGTATCGTACCCCGGCGCTGGCGCTCGAGCCTGTTTGAACACAATGCCGGTGAATCCACCCGCACCGTGTGTTCCACCATGATTGCCAATGCCTTTAGTTCGGTGCATTTTCCCATTCTGCCGGTGGTGCACAAAACGGAAAATGGCTTGCGTCTTTTTAAACGCAATACGCGCCTGTATTCACCCCGTGATTTTGACTACTCACCGTACTTTGAGATTATCAAGTATCCATTACTGGGATTAAACGATCTGGCCGTTTACCGGCAATTGCCCTGGGACCAGGACGGCGTTATCTGCAACGATGAACATGACTGTTTTATCCCGGTGCCCGATGGGGATATTAGTGGCGCCGAACCCCTGGCGCAGCAGGTAATTGAAGCTTCAACCGCCGTCTCGGTGTCAAAAGATTCAGAATCCAACGAGATTATCGATGCAGAACTTGAGCCTGACCCGGAACAGCACCGCGCCGGCAAAGCGTAACAAGTAACAATAAAGGCAAATACTATGGATACCTTTTTCTGGTTATTGCTATTCATTGCAACACTGTGGTCATTGTTTTATTTCCGCGTTTACCTGTTGCCGGCCACCATCGTCATGGCTATTTACATTTTGTTCTGGCAGGAATTCGGCGGCTCACCGCCGTTCGTGCAGGGCATTGCCTGGGTGGTATTTCTCGCCATAGCCATCCCGTTAAATGTTAAAAACTGGCGCCGCCAGTTCATCAGCGACAGGGTGCTTGCCATCTTCCGCAAGATACTGCCCAGCATGTCGCAAACGGAACGCGAAGCACTGGACGCCGGCAGCGTCTGGTGGGACGGAGAACTGTTCAGCGGCAAACCCAGGTGGTCCACGTTGCTCAATACGACCGTTTCGCACCTTAACGAAGAGGAAAAAGCGTTTATCGACGGCCCGGTGGAGGAGCTGTGCCGCATGCTGGACGACTGGCAAATCACTCACAAGGACTACGACCTGCCCGAGGCAGTGTGGCAGTTTCTCAAGGACAAGGGCTTCTTCGCCATGATTATTCCCAAACGCTATGGCGGCCTGGAATTTTCGGCACTGGCCCATTCCACGGTGGTCATGAAAGTGGCGGGACGCAGCATAACCGCTGCGGTCACCATCATGGTGCCCAACTCGTTAGGTCCGGCAGAACTGCTGTTGCGTTATGGCACGGAAGAACAAAAAGACCATTACCTGCAACGACTGGCCAGGGGGATCGAAATCCCCTGCTTCGCTCTCACCTCCCCCCAGGCCGGCAGCGACGCCGCCGCCATGACCGACAGCGGCGTGGTGTGTAAAGGCGAATTTAACGGCGAAAAGGATGTGTTGGGAATCCGGCTTAACTGGGAGAAACGCTACATTACCCTGGGACCGGTGGCCACGGTATTGGGACTGGCATTCAAGCTTTACGATCCGGATCATTTACTCGGGGATAAAGAAGAACTGGGCATCACCTGTGCGCTGATCCCCACCGACACCCCGGGCGTGAAGATCGGCACCCGTCACTTCCCGCTCAATAGCGCCTTTCAAAATGGTCCCAACTGGGGCGAAGATGTGTTCATTCCCATCGACTGGATCATCGGCGGACAGGAACGCGCCGGCCAGGGGTGGCGCATGCTCATGGAATGCCTGGCGGCGGGCCGTTCCATTTCCCTGCCAGCATTGAGCACCGGTGCCGGTAAACTGGTAAGCCGGGTAACCAGCGCTTACGGCCGGGTGCGTAAACAGTTCAAAACCCCCATTGGCCGGTTTGAAGGTGTCGAAGAAGCCCTGGCGCGTATCGGCGGCACCGCGTATATGATGGATGCCGCGCGCACCCTCACCGCCTCAGCCATCGATAACGGGGAAAGCCCGTCGGTGATTTCCGCCATCGTCAAATATCATCTCACCGAATCCATGCGCACCGTGGTCAATGATGCCATGGATATTCACGGCGGCAGCGGCATCTGCATGGGTCCACGCAACGTGCTGGCACGCATTTATCAATCCATCCCCATCAGCATTACCGTGGAAGGCGCCAACATTCTTACCCGCAGCATGATCATCTTCGGCCAGGGGGCCATTCGCTGTCATCCTTATGTATTAAAGGAAATGGAAGCCGCCCACAACGATAACGAAGAACAGGCATCGCGGGATTTTGATGAAGCCTTTTTTGCCCACGTGGGCTTTACCCTGAGCAACGCGTTGCGCAGCCTGTGGCTGGGACTGACCCGGGCGCGGTTAGTAAGGGCGCCGGTGCGTGACGGCAGCGCCACTTATTACCGCCAGTTGACCCGTTTTTCATCGGCGTTCGCCTTTGTCAGTGACATGGCCATGCTAACCCTGGGCGGAGATTTAAAACGCCGGGAAAAACTGTCGGCGCGGCTCGGCGATGTATTAAGTCAGTTGTACCTGTCATCCGCCGCACTCAAACATTACTACGAGCAGGGCCAGCACGCTGAAGATTTGCCATTATTGCAATGGTGGTGTGAACGCTCGTTGCGCGATATGCAACAAAGCCTGGATCGCTTTTTACTGAACTTTCCGAACCGGCCCCTGGCCTGGTTAATGCGGCGCTTCGTGTTCCCGTTGGGCAAGCATTATTCCGGCCCCGGCGACAAGCTGGATAAAAAAGTCACTCAACTCATGTTGCATGATACCGTTGCCCGCAGCCGGTTAACCCAGGGCATGTTTATCCCCGCAATTGATCAAACCAAAACCAGCGAACCCGTTGCCCGTTTGGAATATGCCATGGAATGTGTTATTGCTGCCGAGCCTGCGGAGAAAAAATTACGCGCTGCGTTGCAATCCGGTAATGTCACTGCCTATGATCGCGAACAGCAAATCGAACAGGCATTGCAGGCTTCATTCATTGAAGAACAGGATGCGCAACTGTTGCGCACGGCCGATGAAGCACAGCGCGAAGCGCTGACCGTTGATGATTTTGAACCCGCAGAACTGGCTCACCACGAGCAAACCTATCGAGCAAAGGAGTATGCCTAAATGACCCAGAAACGAAAAACCCTTCACGAAGTGTTTGTCGTTGACGGCAGTCGTTCACCGTTTTTAAAAGCCAAAGGCGCACCGGGACCGTTTACCGCCGCCAACCTGGCGGTACAAACCGCCCGGCCCCTGCTGGCAAGACAATCCTTCGAGGTTTCCGACATTGATGAAGTCGTGCTGGGATGTGTCATGCCCGGGCCCGACGAAGCGAACATCGCCCGCGTCGCCGCGCTGCGCCTGGGCTGCCGCGAAGATGTGCCTGCCTGGACCGTACAACGCAACTGCGCTTCCGGCTTGCAGGCACTGGACAGCGCCGCGCAAAACATTGCCATTGGCCGCTCCAGCCTGGTACTGGCCGGTGGCGTGGAATCCATGAGCCATGCGCCGGTGTTGCTGGCCAATTCCATGGTGGCGTGGTTGTCGCAGTGGATGCGCGCCAGGAGCATCGGCGAGCGGGTCAAAACCCTCGGCCAGTTACGGCCCGCTCATTTAAAACCGGTTATCGGTTTGTTGCGAGGATTAACCGATCCGGTGGTGGGCCTGTCCATGGGACAAACCGCGGAAATCCTTGCCCATCGTTTTAACATCAACCGTGAAATGATGGATAGCTACGCAGTGCGAAGCCATCAACGGCTGGCCAATGCCCTGGATAAAGGCTGGCTCAAGGAAATCGAGACCATCTATGATACGGATGGCAACTTTTACCAGGAAGACGACGGCCTGCGCCGCGACAGTGATGTCGACAAACTGGGCAAACTCAAGCCCGTATTCGACAAACCCTTCGGCAACGTGACCGCCGGCAACAGCGCGCAGGTCACCGACGGTGCTGCGTGGTTGATCCTCGCCAACGAAGCCATGGTGAAAAAACACAATCTGCCGGTAATGGGTAAAATCATCGACAGTGACTGGGCCGGACTGGACCCGGCGCAAATGGGCCTGGGGCCGGTGTACGCCATGACCCCCATCCTCAA
>JASFMT010000271.1:0-5582 GCA_050117455.1 Gammaproteobacteria bacterium
AGCCTGCAGTGGGAAGGCGAACTGGTGCTGGAGACATTGGTCATCGAAGGGGACGACCGACAGATTCTAATGCCCAAGCATCGCTACGCCAAAATGCGTAACGTATGGTTTATCCCCAGTTGCGATGCACTGGCACTTTGGCTGAAGCGCTGTAATTTTGAAAATGTCCGTTGTGTGGATATAAATCTGACGACAACGCAAGAGCAGCGGGCAACGGACTGGATGCATTTCGAATCACTGGCGGATTTCCTGGACCCCGGTGACCCTGGCAAAACGATAGAGGGTTATCCTGCACCGAGACGCGCCGTCTTCGTCGCCACCAAACCCAAAAAGCCGCACAAGAATCGTTCGTAGGCGCCACATTGATGGAAGTGTCAAAATATCAGCAGTTGCCGCGGCTGCTACAATAGCCGGGACGTTGCCGGTTGATTCGCCGACGTAAAATCCACCATATGGGTTACGAATCGTAAATCATGGATGTAAAAGGTATGTAAATTAGCGAATTTCAGATTGCAGAACCCTTGTTACCCGTGCAAAAATGTATCCGAAGAAGCGAGTTATCAAATATAGCCACGAACTGGGGTTGTTGCTGTTTGGGAATATCGGGGTTAAAGGTGGGCCAACGAGACGATGGTGTACGGCCGATCGCACCGATTTAACGATTAGTGGATAAATAAGCCGTCATCAAAGATCTAATCTATACATGCAAACGGTACCAACTGAAATGCGGCAATCAGTGAAAAACAAATATAAACACAGCGAGTAAATGCTTATGAGCGAAAACAACGGCAAAAAACCCTTACAGGAAACCTTCTTAAACGATCTACGGAAAAATAAAACCAATGTGTCCGTTTTTATGGTCAATGGTATTAAATTAAACGGGCAGATTGTTTCGTTTGATCAATTTTCAATTTTGCTGGGCGGCAAAACCGAACAACTCATCTATAAGCAAAAAATTTCTACTATTGTTCCCATGTCCGGGTCGGAGCACAGACACAAAAGTCACTCATAGACCAGTTTCTATTCGCTGCAGGGTATTGCTTTCATCTGGGCGATTGTTGCTGATCCAACCGGAACAAATAGACAAACGTTCAGAAACTATAGTTCGGATACTATCCATGACGCGACAAATATCCCTCCTGCTGGTAGCGTTGTTGCAATTTGGGTGCACCAGCCTGCCCGAAAATGTCACGCCGGTAAAAGATTTCGATCTCAACCAGTATTTAGGTCCCTGGTATGAAATAGCCAGAATGGATCACTCCTTTGAGCGTAATCTGATCAAAGTCACCGCCAACTATTCCCGGCGGGATGATGGAGGCGTCGACGTAATTAACCGGGGTTATAACGTAAAAACGAAAGAGTGGGAGCAGGCAGATGGCAAAGCCTATTTCGTTTCAAGTCCAGACGTCGGTCACTTAAAGGTCTCTTTCTTTGGTCCTTTCTACAGCAGTTATGTCGTCATTGCACTGGACAAAGGTAACTACCAGTATGCCATGGTTGGAGGACCGGATTATTCCTATCTCTGGATTCTCTCCCGGAAGCCCAGGCTGGATAAAGATATTCAACAACAGTTGATGCAGACCGCCAGGCAACTGGGCTACGACACTGATGAGCTGATAATAGTACCGCAAGAATAACTCGTTACCGACGACCCAGCCTGCGATTGTTGATAACGATCAATAGCGCCCCCAGCACGCCCGCCACAATCAATCCAAAATCTTCGTAGATCTGCAGGTTTATTGCAGCACTGAGTCCAATGAAAGACCAGGCCGTCGGAATAACAATCAGGTAGTAGGGAATTTGTGTAGTCGACCAGAGTAACATTCCAAAGGTGAAAATGGTCATCGGGCAGGGCGTCACGCCAAATACCGGCATCTGTGGATAATGATGGCCAAACAGCATATTGAGTACTGGGTATACCATCAGGCTGTAAACAATAAAAACCGTTCCCACTATTGTTGTCGCGCTGCTACCCGGTTGGAAGACTAATGGTGGAATACGAAAAGCCGCATAAACCAACAGCAAAGACTGCAAAATAAACAATCCACCAAAAATATACGCGGCGCCATTAATGGCGCTGAAAAAACCAATATGATAAACAAGTCCCGTCCAGGCCCAGAATACAGCTAATATTGACAGTACCAAGGTGCCGGCCCGGTTGCTGCCACGTATCGCAACAGCAACGGCTACGATCCCCAGCAGGTAGCTAATGATCTGAGCCGGTTGAATGGCATTGTTGTAACTGCCAAATACTCCAAGGAAATCACTTTGGGTAAACGGTATCTCCATACAGTTCCCCGCAAGTTATTTTCAACAGCAACTGGCTACCACGATTCGCAAACCACGATAAGACTGGTACCAGTGGGAAATTTGACGGCATTTATTTCGCGAAACCGCAGGTAAGTGGTACCGCTTCGCTAGACTATTCCGACTGTTGTTCTCTTTTCAGTAACGGTGCAATGAGGTCCAACGGTAACGGAAATACGATTGTGGAGGTCTTTTCATTGGCAATGGATGAAAGTGTCTGTAAATACCGTAATTGCAGTGCCTGGGGTTGTTTGCCCAGTTGTTCGGCGGCTTCCACCAGTTTTATGGATGCCTGCATTTCGCCATCGGCATGAATAACTTTGGCGCGCCGCTCCCGTTCGGCCTCCGCCTGCCGCGCAATGGCCCGGACCATGGTTTCATCAATATCCACATGTTTGATTTCCACGTTGGCGACCTTGATACCCCAGGCATCGGTTTGTTTGTCGAGAATAGTCTGAATATCCGCATTCAGCTTATCGCGCTCGGCCAGCATATCATCCAGTTCATGTTGTCCAAGCACTGAGCGCAGGGTGGTTTGCGCCAATTGACTGGTAGCGGCGTAAAAGTTTTCTACCTGGATAATGGCCCGTTCCGGGTCGATGACACGAAAATACAAGACGGCGTTGACTTTCACCGACACATTATCGCGTGAAATGACATCCTGGGATGGTACGTCCATTACAACGGTCCGCAAATCCACACGCACCATTTGCTGGATAACGGGAATGACCAGGATGAGGCCGGGACCCTTGACCTTCCAGAACCGCCCTAACATAAAAATAACACCCCGTTCGTATTCCCGCAGGATTTTAATAGCACTCAGCAGAATGCCCAGCACAATGGCTGCGGCGATATAACCGACATAAGACGTAGTAATCATGACGTGCTCTCCTGTTTATTTTCCGTAACCGGTTCCACGGTGAGTATTAAACCGTCCATGCTGATAACTTTTACGTTTTGACCTTTGACCAGGGGCGAGCTGGTTTTGGCGCTCCAGATTTCACTGTGCACATAGACCGAGCCTTCGTGATCGAAATCATTTATGGCTTCACCCACGGCGCCGATCAATTGTTCCTGTCCGCTGACCACTGGCCGCTTGCGCGACTTTAGCGCCATCACCAGTACGAAGGTAAAAAACGCGCTGCTCACCAGTGCCACGGCGCCAATAAGGGGTAATGAAACACCAAATCCGGGTGCGTCGGTATCCATCAAGATGATCGAACCAATCACAAAAGCAACGACGCCGCCAAAACCCAGGGCGCCAAAGCTGGGCACAAACGCTTCCGCCACCATTAAAATAACCCCAAGAATGATCAAGCCGAATCCGGCGTAATTAACCGGCAATACCTGAAAGGCAAACAGGGCGAGAAACAAGGCGATGGCGCCGACGACACCGGGAATAATGGCACCGGGATTGGAAAACTCGAAAATCAATCCATAGATCCCGATAAGCATTAAGATGTATGCCACGTTAGGATCGGTAAGAATGGCAAGTAACTGGTTACGCCAGTCGGCCTCAATGTGTTCCAGTAGCATGCCTTGCGTATTAAGTTCGACTTCCTGTTCATTAATGGTGATCTTCTTGCCATGCAGTTGCTTCAGTAAATCGGACATGGAGCCGGCAACCAGGTCAATCACGTTACTGTCCAGAGCTTCTGTGGCGGACAGGCTGGCCGCTTCACGCACTGCTTTTTCCGCCCAGTCGGCGTTGCGTCCGCGCAACTCGGCCAGCCCGCGAATGTACGCCACCGCATCGTTGATAACTTTGTGACGCATGGCATCTTTACTGGCGGCCGGTTGCGGCGACTGTTGCTTGTCCTTTTCCTTACCGTCCCTGGTGGGACTTGGGGTTTCAGGCAGGGGGTTGCTGCCGCCCATTTGCACCGGTGTGGCGGCACCGAGGTTGGTCGCCGGCGTCATGGCGGCGAAGTGACTGGCGTAGAGTATGTAGGTGCCGGCGCTGGCGGCGCGAGCGCCACTGGGTGAGACGTAAGTGACAACGGGAATGGGAGATGCCAGGATATCCTTGATGATATCACGCATGGATGTATCCAGGCCGCCGGGTGTATCCATCACAATAATAAACATCGATGCCCGCCGGTCGATGGCTTTTTCCAATGACCTTTCAAAGTAATCCAGGGTCGCCGGCCCTATGGCTCCTTTCATGGTGATGTAGACCGCGGTTTTGTTACTGGCCGACTGCGGAGCCGGGGATTGTGGCGCCGCCAAACCATAGACAGTCCAGACCAATAACAAGCAATAAAACCCAAGATGGACGGTTTTTTTTGTCTGCGTTATTGAACTCTGCACGTTTTAAATTCCAATGCCTGTAAATATCATCCCACCGATTACGTGGGCAGGAAACATCTCATCGATACCACAATAATGGTAAGTATGACAAAGATTTGCAATGTTTGTGGAAGAAAATACAGGGCAATTGATTAATCTGGCTGGTCAAAAATTAGTCTGCAACATAAGCAGGGAAACTTGGGAACCTTTTGCATTGATTTGCGTCCTTGCGAAAACCACAAAAACTACTAAACGTTATTTGTTTAACAGTGCCTGCAGAAGGATGATAACCATGAACAACTTAACCGATGATCTATTCACCAAATTGCGATGGCTACCGGGTTTGTCGGCGTTAGCGGCATTTGTCGCCTGCAAGGGATCGATTATACTCATCGCCTTGTTTCCGCTGCTGGGATTTACGCTGTCGATAAACGCCAGTGTCCAGGCAGTTGCGATCAGCAGCTTTGCATTACTGACTCCGACTTTAGCCTTTTGTAACTATCGCCGGTTCCAGACCAGCCGCATGCCCGTTATGTTGTCATTAATTGCGGCGTTAATGGTAGTGGGCACTATGTATATTTATTTCAACGTGATTGTTGAGTCTTTAGGATTAGTGATATTGCTTGTATCTGCTTTGTGGAGTTGGTCGGCGGCAAAACCGCCGGTAAAAGCTGTATCTGCGGCTTGAGCAGCATTATGTCACCGCGTTGAGGTCACAAATATAAAAAAGACCACGCCCCGGTGGATGGGCGTGGTCAGCTATTTCCCAGCTATTGGTTGTTAAGAAAATTAGCGGCTTCTCCTCGCGGTAGGTCGTTGGCATCGAGCCATGCATCCAGCGCGACACCAACGTCAGGATCGGCTAATTTTTCTATTAGCTGGGCCCCAAGTGGTTCGGATATCCGGGTAATACTGCAGGTAGCAGCGTTATCCGGTCTGCAAAACACAAGAGTTACAATAGTAATAGCCAGGCCAAATTCAGGCTG
>JASFMT010000272.1:0-5571 GCA_050117455.1 Gammaproteobacteria bacterium
CTGACTTCGAGAAGTCGTCGTACATCATTTGCGAAACACAGGAACTGTAATAGGTTTCACCACCAACAACGGTTTTGATTGCATTGATCATTTCATTGGATGAAACGTCCTTGACAATGTACCCCTGCGCCCCGCAGCGAATGACACCCTGGATATATTCTTTATGCTCATGCATGGTCAGAATAATCACTTTGATATCAGGATAGTCGTTGCGTATTTGACGGGCCGCATCCATACCGTTCATGACCGGCATACTGATATCCATCAATACGACATCCGGCTCGAGTTCACCCGTCTTGATGATTGCATCACGGCCATTAACAGCTTCACCTACCACTTCAAAATCCGGGTGGGTTTCAAAGCGGGCGCGAATACCGTCACGAACAACTGCGTGATCATCTACCAGCAAAACTTTTAATATCTTGTTTTCCTCAGGCTTAGCCTCGTTGTTTTCCGAGATATTAATTGCGTTTTCACTCATTGTACTGCACCTTCTTGTTTTACTTACTCCAACGTCAGAGGAGCCTTTACCTCCACAAACGTACCCTTACCTACATCAGAATGTATAAAAAACGATCCTTGAAGCAATTCGATACGTTCCCGCATATTTCTCAGACCCATGCTCTGAGTTGACCTGGTCTGCCTCATCGCTTTCTGCAGATCGAACCCCTCGCCATTGTCTTCTATACGTATTGTCACATTTGTATCCGTATGTGTCACGTCTATTACCACTTTTGTCGCGTTAGCATGTTTCTCGATATTGTGCAGCGCTTCTTGCACAATACGATACATAGCCGTTTCGACGTCTGCCGGGAGGCGTTCAAAGGTTTCCTCATCGACGCCGTTGACCTCCATATCTATTTGATTTCTTTCAGAAAACTGGCGTGCTAAATTTGTGATCGCGGGTGCCAGGCCCAAATCGTCCAAAACGCTGGGGCGTAATGCATGGGAAACCCGGCGCACTTCTGAGATCGCTTCATCCAGAAAGATCACCGCCTTGTTCATATCCGTAAGTGCTTCGTCCGGCGACTGCGTAAATTTTTCCCCAAAATTCTCTATTTTATACTTAACGGATACAAGCAGTTGATTGATACCATCGTGTAGCTCCCGTGAAACACGCCGCCGCTCCTCCTCCTGAAGCCGCACTATCTTGTGCGACAGTTTCTTGAGGCGATCCTGAGCAATCTTACGTTCCACGATTTCCGAAGTAAGCTTCTCATTACGGGTTATAATTTCAGCAGTGCGTTCTTCGATTCGATCGGCCATTTCATTGATGGCCGTCGCTAACGAACCGATTTCGCCGCCGATGTTTTCTTCCAGCCGATGAGAGTAATTGCCGCGGCGGATTTCCTCTGCTAACGCCACCGTGCGCTGCAATGGCAGCGTGATACTGCGTGCGAAGAAATACGCCACCAGTACCGCCATCACCGATACAAATATCCCAATCGCGGTGAGGACGTTACGGGTTTCGCTGATAGGCTGTATGACCTGCCGCATGGGAGTCACGTTAATCACGTTCCAGTCGAGGGCCTTGTTGGTGCCGAATTCTTTCATGTCGGCAAATCCGGACATTACCTCTTCGCCATCTGCGTTGGTATATACTACCGACCCCACCGCAATATCCCCCAACATCGCAGGCTGGATACGTAAATCCGGGAAACTTTCAAATGTCGGTAAATCAGGATTCGTGGTCACGATCATGTTGCCGAACTTGTCGATAATGTAAGTATGAGTATCACCAATACTGCGCTCGACAAATTCATCGACGATCTCCTGCACCCCCTGCAGACTGACTTCGAACAGTAGAATACTCATAACATTGCCCCTGCTATCAATCACAGGCGATACAATGATTAATTCCGGGCCTGCTCCCAACAGATGGGCTTCGGTAAGAAACAATTCACCGTTATTCGCTTTGACGGCTTTCTGGAATAAATCCTTTATTCCCAGATGCAAGTCCCACGCGACGTATCCCTCCTCGCCTTCATTACTGGAGCTAATCAAAATCTTGCCTTTCTTATCGAGCACGTCAATATCGTTAATATATTCGCCGCCGGACGTTACCGCTTTTAAATAGCCACGCACAACGTCGGTATCCCCATTTTTAAACACCGTTGCCTGTGAAATTAGACGCGCATCAGTAACCCGCTGCCCCAAAAACCGGTTTATTTCCCGGGCCATAATAAAAGACTGGCCTTCCAGGTCATTACCCAGGAAATCCAGCAATATCTCGGATGATCGTTTAACACTGATAACCTGAAACAAAGCTAACGGAACAACGGCGACCAGTAACGCCAGGATAGTAATTCGAAACTTAAGCGATAAGGAATGCATCGGGTGCGACGATCTCTATATAGTTCTATTTCTATAATTGCTGTGTTAATTTTTCTGTGAATATGTATTTATATTTAACGAACAATAATGCAAGCTAATCTGCTAATTGCTGTGTTTTCAAAAAAGTAAATCGCATGACCGTACCCCTTATCACAGATCTACTGCTGCCTATCATAAGCAACATCACATGATGTGTTACACGTTCCGGGTCACTCCGATGCCCGACAATGCTTTATTGTTAGTATCCTGATTTTGTCGGGGGCAACTTGTTATTTTGATAGTCGCCCAGCAATTTAAACATTATTGGTAGTTAAAACAAGAAACTTGACTCCTATCATCCAGATTACGTACGCATAATGCAATTTTTTCTACTATCTAAGTACGTAGTTTTTGAATATTTTGCATACATTGGTACGATGCCCACTGCAATATCAATGCTTTCTTTATTATAGATAATCACTAATCACTGAGCTTTTATAACAAATCAAAATTAAACGGTTTAGCTCCGCTGCAATAACAAGTTATAACTAACTGTTTTAGCTTAGTTATTTTTCATTCCACGGGCCATTCTTGCCTCGAGCACCCTATCATTTTCATTCAGCAGACAGTGTAAAATAATTTTGTATTTAATTTATTGTTAACATTGATTTTTCTTTTCCCCGCTTATTTGACTCCTAATTTTACTTACTTAGGTAGTTGTACTTACGTGTCTTCGTGGTATAGTCCATACTTAATCGCTCGGTAAAAATGCCATCACGGAACTTTACCAGCAAAAATAACGAAACGATGACCCACTCTATAACAAATACCAGGGTCATCAGCCCGGCAAAGGCAAGCAAAGAACAGGTAATTGCTCAGCAGAGAATCTGAGCTGAGTAAAAGCCAGTTAAGTGGTCGTTTGAAGGAGCGTCAACGGCCATGGAAGGCAAAACTGTCAAGTCAAGGACCTCGGCGCGACGGTTTTTACTTGTGAAATGACCGAAACATATTCGGAACTGCCACAAGTTTGTCCAGGGCAGTATGTGGGTAAACACCCATATACATTTATTGGAAGTAAAATTTGGGGGGAAACATGAACACGTACACAGTCTCTCGTACGTCCTTTCTTGCCGCCGCTCTGCTGCTGTTCGTCACAGCGTGTGGAGGTGGCGGCGGTGGTGGTGATAACGGCAATCAAAATAACGATGCCGCACCAACCGTCAGCATTTCATCACCTAGTGTCAATGACACCTATACTGCGACTACCGATACCGTTGATATATCCGGCACCGCAGCCGACGATAACGAAATAGCTGGAATAACCTGGCAGAACAGCGCGGACGGCAGTAACGGTACCGCCGTACTTACAACAACCGCAGCAGGTAACGTCACCTGGAACTACAACGATCTGCAACTGCAATCCGGTATCAATATCATAACGGTCACCGCAACAGACTCGGCGAACAACGTCTCGTCTGACACGATTACGATCAGTTATGATTTTAACAATGATACCCCGCCTCAGGTGACGATCAACGCGCCAAGTGCAAATCCCAATTACACGACAAACAACGGCGCCATTACGATAGCGGGTACCGCGACTGATGATATCGGCGTGACTGAAGTTACCTGGGAGAACAGCACGGGTGGTACCGGATCAGCGAACGGTACCAACAACTGGAGTTACAACAATCTAACGCTCCAGGCTGGTATAAACGTCATAACGGTGACAGCCAGGGACACCAATAACAATACCTCGAGCGACACAATAACTGTCACTTACAATGCTGTTGACAATGCACCTCCTCAGGTGTCCATCACTTCCCCGGAAGACGATGGAACGTATACGTCAACCACAGATCGCGTTTCCATTTCCGGTGCTTCGTCCGACAATGTTGGCGTAACGCGTATTGTTTATTCCAATAATAATGGACCCACGACTGAAACACCGACACGCAATCCATGGTATTTCAATAATATCTCTCTGAACCCAGGAACTAACCGGATTGTAGTCACCGCCTATGACGCGGCAAACAATCAATCTTCAGCAACCATCAACGTGACCTATGAAGAAAACCAGGTGGCCGAAACATGCATGAGTTGTCACAATGGTTCTAATGAGAATGACTATGCCGGCAACGGCCTTGTCAATCCGCACCCATTCGCAGGAGCAACCAATATTTACTGTACAGTATGCCACGGTGGCAACGGCGAAGGAGCGGGAAAAGAAGGCAGTCATGTACCACCACCGCCTTCCATGGCCACTGACCAGCAACTCATCAATGATCCTGTAGCGTACTTCAATCGTTTGACTCTGACGGGTATCGATAAACTACCCGACTATACTGTCGATGGTGTTACGTACACGGCACTGGAATACCTGCAGTTCATTAATCCCGGCGACCTGCGCGTGGTTAATCAGGGTAAAAGCTGCGGCCGTTGCCATGACAACCATGTTGACTGGGTAACCCGTAACGTAATTGCAACGGAAGCCGGTATTCTCTCCGGAGCGATGTATGCAGCCGGTATCGAGAACTCTATTACCGAGCACCGCGGACTTTATCAGGATACGGCGGCAGACGAAGCATTCCGTTACGTCAACAATCCTGAATTTAACCCCATAACCGCATCCATTGGTGCCATTGGCCAGGTAAACGAGTACCCCGTCATCAGTCAGTATAACGGCGTAACCAATGACGGTGTTCCCCTGGTGCAGGGCGGTCTGTTAAACAATTTCTACAATGCCGCGAATTTGGCTAACGATTTGTACGTGTTCGCCGAAGAAAACGGTACCAAAACCAATCGTGTGCGGGAAAACAGTGCTCTGGCATCGTTATACCATGAGCAAATTGCATTTACCTGCGGTGATTGCCACCTGGGCAGTGCCGGCGCTAATAACCGCTACGGTGACTTCCGCTCTTCCGGCTGTACCGCCTGTCATATGGCCTACAGTCCCGATGGCCGAAGCCGCAGTAACGACCCTAATGTAAATACCACTGAACCGGTCAATCCCGACGCAATTGCCGCGCCGGAACGTCCACACATTCGTATGCATGTGATCCAGAACGTCGCCAAGACGTTACCCAACAACCAGTTTGTCACGGGTATTCAGGACATGGCGTGTGCCGGATGTCACCAGGGTTCCAATCGCACGGTGATGCAGTTCTGGGGTATTCGTCTCGACCAGAACGCGGATCTGGTAAATAACTTCCAGTATCCCGCCAATCCGGTGAATTTCACCAATACCGCTGACGATAC
>JASFMT010000273.1:0-5560 GCA_050117455.1 Gammaproteobacteria bacterium
GTTGTACCAGTCGGCGTGTATCCGGCGATAAAGTGGTTTCTCGTAACTGCAGGGGATTCATCTCGCCCAGGCCTTTAAACCGCTGCACGTTCACCTTGCCACGTTTCTTTTCCGCTTCGATGCGGTCCAGCACACCCTGCTTCTCCGCCTCGTCCAGTGCGTAATACACTTCCTTGCCCACATCGATGCGATACAACGGCGGCATGGCAATATAAATGTGCCCGGCATCCACCAGCGGTTTAAAATGGCGCAGGAACAACGCACATAATAAGGTAGATATATGCAAGCCATCGGAGTCCGCATCAGCTAATACACATATTTTACCGTAACGCAGGCTTTCCAGTTTGTTTGAACCAGGATCAACTCCAATCGCTACAGAAATATCGTGTACTTCCTGTGAACTGAGCACGGTGGAAGGATCCACTTCCCAGGTATTTAAGATCTTGCCACGCAACGGCATTATGGCCTGAAATTCTTTATCACGCGCTTGCTTGGCAGAACCGCCCGCGGAATCCCCTTCAACCAGAAACAGTTCCGACCGGGACGGATCCTGGGAAGTGCAATCCGCCAGTTTGCCGGGTAACGCCGGACCCTGGGTGACTTTTTTACGGGCAACTGTTTTGCCGGCCTTTTGCCGTTTCTGGGCGCTGGAAATTGCCACTTCGGCAATTTTTTCGCCGTAGTCAATGTGTTGATTCAGCCAGACAGAAAATGCGTCTTTGGTGACACCGGAAACAAACGGCGCACATTCACGGGAGCCGAGCCGTTCCTTGGTTTGGCCGGAGAACTGAGGGTCTTCCAGCTTCACTGACAACACGAAACTGACTTTTTCCCAAACGTCTTCCGGCGTCAGCTTTACCCCCCGGGGCAACAGGTTGCGCACATCACAAAATTCTCGAATCGCTTCGGTGAGTCCGGCGCGTAACCCGTTAACATGCGTGCCACCCTGCGGGGTGGGAATCAGGTTAACGTAACCTTCGGTGACGGCCTCGCCTCCTTCCGGCAGCCATACCACCGCCCAGTCCACGGCTTCCGAATGGCCCTGCATGCTGCCGGTAAAAGGTTCCGGCGGCAGGATCTCCCAGCCTTTCAGTTCACTTAACAGGTAACTTTGCAGACCCTCTTCGTAATACCACTGGTCCGTTTCCTTGCTTTTCTCATCATTGAAAGTAACCGTCAAACCGGGACACAGCACCGCCTTGGCACGCATCACGTGTTTGAGCTTGGGAATGGAAAACTTGACGGTATCGAAATATTTGGGATTGGGCCAGAAGCGAATGGTGGTGCCGGTGTTACGTTTGCCAACGCTGCCCACTTCTTCCAGTTTGCTTTTCACGTCGCCATTGGCAAAGGAAATGTTGTATTCCTTGCCGCTGCGCTTGACCCACACTTCCAGTTGTTTGGACAGGGCGTTGACCACCGAGACCCCTACCCCGTGCAAACCACCGGAGAATTGATAGTTCTTGTTGGAAAACTTACCGCCGGCATGCAGACGGGTCATGATCAGCTCGACACCGCTGATTTTCTCTTCCGGATGTTTATCGACAGGCATACCGCGGCCATCGTCAGTAACGGATAAAGAACCGTCTTTATGCAGTACTACATCGATTTTCGACGCAAAACCGGCGATGGCTTCGTCAACGCTGTTATCAATAACTTCCTGTGCGAGGTGGTTGGGTCGTTCCGTCTGGGTATACATCCCCGGACGTTTTTTGACGGGATCTAAACCGCTTAATACTTCGATGGACGCCGCATCGTACTTGTTACTCATGAATATCCCGATGTCATTGTTGTTATCATAATCCGCCTATTTTATCAGAATAAGAATAGTTGAGAATCGTTAATCACCCAACCATCAAGAAAAACCACCGCTAGCGCGAATCCGGTGTGTGGCAGCAATTATTGCAGATCTTCGGCAAGGGAATCACGAATATTCTGTGGAACAGGCGCTACCGATTCGCGTAATTTGTCATGGTCGATGCCGGCATTGATCGCGGCCCCGTTTTTCACCGCGGCGGCCATTTCTTTATCCAGTTCAAAGCGTAGAAAGTGCACAGAGGAGGTTTTTTCTTCTGTTTCCCGCTCCAGGTCTTCATCGGCAATGGCCCAGACCCGGTCAAAGTCCGCCACCTGCATCCAAACCTTATCTTCCACGCCGACCAGTTCTGCCAGCGCTTTTTTGCGCTCTTGCTCATCGTCGTATTCGATCATAAAGGTGGCTTTCCAGTTGCTGCCATCGGGTATCAAGGGGTTATAAGCGTCCAGTTCCTCCTGAATACCGTCGGCTTCGAAAATACGCTCAACGCGCAACATTTCCTGAACCTGGTATTGCATGGTTAACCGGTCTTCAAAATACAGTGTCGCATGGGGCGTGATAGATAGTTGCCGATTCTTTTTATGCGCGATGACTTTATCACGAAACGTTTTTCGGTTTTCAGCATACTGCTCCAGGCTCATCAAGTCTTCCCGTGTTAATTTGCTCATACCCGTCCTTCCGATCAGCGTTAAGAAATATCCAGGGTCATGCGCTGGTGCGCATATCGGACAATAACAATGAATTATTATCCCGCACAACGTAAAACACACAAGCCGCCCCGGTCAATGCGACCGGATCCAGCTTGTGTGCTGTGACGATAAGTAATTAAAAGCGTTGGCGAAATGCCGCCAAATCAATTAACCGTCCAGGTTATCCAGTGCTTTCTGGAAGCGATTGGCGTGGGAGCGCTCGGCTTTTGCCAGTGTCTCAAACCAGTCGGCGATTTCGTCAAAACCTTCATCGCGTGCCGCTTTGGCCATGCCCGGATACATATCCGTGTATTCGTGGGTTTCACCGGCGATCGCCGCTTTGAGGTTTTCACCGGTATGACCAATGGGCAAACCGGTTGCCGGATCACCCACTTGCTCCAGGTATTCCAGATGACCATGGGCGTGACCGGTTTCACCTTCGGCAGTAGAACGAAATACGGTAGCGACATCGTTGTAACCTTCAACATCAGCTTTTGCTGCAAAATAAAGATAACGGCGGTTGGCCTGTGATTCACCGGCGAAGGCGGCTTTCAAATTATCTTCTGTTTTACTGCCTTTCAGATCCATATTGTCCTCCAATAATTCAGATTGTTTACTTCCTATTCAAATTCAACATGCTGCGACTGAGATCGTAGCTGATGGGACTATAAAGCAATTCTATCGATTTCTCTACACGGCTTTTTGTGTCGTTATTCCATACCGCGTTCGATTTAGACTTCGTCTAAACGCGCACTTTACCACCATTCCTGTAATAGTCAATAATTCGGTTAAAACCATCGAGTTCACTACAATCACATGATCTTAACGCGCATTTGACCGTTTGCCATGGCTGGGGTAACGTAGCCGACTGCTATTCATAAACCTCAATGACAACAGGCAAGTAGCGGTGGCCGCCAAAAAATCCAAAAAGACACCCAATTTCGAAACAGCCATTGAAGAACTGGAAACCCTGGTAGACGAAATGGAACAGGGTGACATCAGTCTCGAGGAATCGCTGAAGAAATTCGAGCGGGGAATTGAATTAACCCGCAACTGCCAGAAGGCCCTGCAGGAAGCCGAGCAAAAAGTGCAGATGCTGGTGGAAAAAAAGAATGCCGACCAAATCATTGATGCGGATGATCTCGGTCAATCATCTAACGACCAGGATTCCTAAAATAACAACAAAAATCCATTGATGGCCTTTTTTGATAATCTGTTGCGTTCATTGCTTATTTATTTAACCGCCGGGTAGCACATTGAGTCTTTCCTATATTTTGCAAAACAGCCGCGAACGCGTCGAAGGCGCCCTGCATCGCTGGCTTCCTCCCGAGACCATTCTTCCCGGTCAGCTCCATGCCGCCATGCGCTACGCGACATTAAACGGTGGCAAGCGAATTAGACCGGTATTGGTCTATGCGACGGGAAACGCCCTGGGAATTGCCGAACAACAACTGGATGGCCCGGCCTGTGCCGTGGAATTAATTCATGCGTATTCGCTGGTGCATGATGACCTGCCAGCCATGGATAACGATGAGTTGCGCCGCGGCAAACCAACTTGTCACGTCCAGTTTGATGAGGCCACGGCGATCCTGGCCGGTGATGCGTTGCAATCACTGGCGTTTCACATACTCGCTCACGACAAGACGATGGTGAACGATACCCAGCGGCGGCTGGAAATGATTGAAATCCTGGCACTGGCCAGTGGTTCCCGCGGGATGGCTGGCGGACAGGCCATTGATCTGGCGTCGGTGGGTAAAGAGCTCAGCATCGCGGAGCTGGAAGACATGCATATTCACAAGACCGGGGCATTGATTCGCGCCAGCGTCAAACTGGGCGCCTTAAGTCAACCTGATGCAAACCCTGCCGCGCTGGAAAATCTGGACCATTATGCCAAATGCATCGGGCTCGCCTTTCAGATTCACGATGACATTCTGGATGTGGAATGTGACACGGAAACCCTGGGTAAGACCCAGGGCGCGGATGCGGAGCGTAACAAACCCACTTATCCCAGTTTAGTGGGGCTCGATGAAGCCAAAGCCATGGCGGAGGATCTGGTCACCCAGGCACTGGACAGTTTGACCCACTTTGATGACCGGGCAAATCCGCTGCGGGAACTGGCCCGTTATATCATCGAGCGGCAGAGCTGATATAATCGACTACTATTTTTCGTTCGGCACGACGGCTTATTTTGTGGGAACGGACTATTTTCAACGCATCGGCGTAATTTTGAAGATTCAGCAAATTTTATTGTAAACAGACCATGGGCGATTCAACGCAAAACGAAACAACAGGCTTTCCGCTACTGGAAACGATTGAGTCTCCGGATGACGTGCGTGGTCTCGATAAAAATGAACTCGCCCAACTGGCCGATGAACTGCGCCGGTTTTTGATCCAGTCGGTGGGCAAAACCGGTGGCCATTTGGCGGCGGGGCTGGGTACGGTTGAACTGACCATTGCCCTGCATTATGCGTTTGATACGCCCAACGACCGCCTGGTGTGGGACGTTGGACACCAGAGCTATCCACATAAAATTCTCACCGGCCGCCGCCATTTGATGGATACCATGCGGCAAAAGGATGGGTTAAAAGGTTTTCCCAGCCGCAGCGAAAGCCAATACGATACCTTTGGCGTGGGACATTCAAGCACGTCGATTAGTGCCGCACTGGGCATGGCTATCGCCGCGCAACAGGCCCAGGAACAACGGCGGGTTATTGCGGTCATCGGTGACGGCGCCATGACAGCGGGTATGGCCTTTGAAGCACTGAACCACGCCGGTGTACTGGATGCCAACCTGCTGGTGATTTTAAACGACAACGATATGTCCATCTCACCCAACGTGGGTGGTTTATCCAATTACCTGGCGAAAATGCTTTCCGGCCGGCTTTATGCCACGGTACGCGAAGGCAGCAAAAAAGTATTGCGCAGCATGCCTACCGTTTGGGCGCTGGCCCGGCGCGCCGAGGAACACACCAAGGGCATGGTACTACCCGGCACATTGTTTGAAGAACTGGGCTTTAACTATATTGGCCCCATCGACGGCCACGACATCGATACC
>JASFMT010000274.1:0-5554 GCA_050117455.1 Gammaproteobacteria bacterium
CTGCATCAAGTGCCGTCTTAACAAAACGTTAACAGACAGCATCGACTTGCAAAAAAAGCGGCAATATCAGGGGTTATTGCATGATCGTCGCATTGAAGCCAACTTCTTTATACATGTATTGAATAGTTAGCCTGGTTTACGGATTGCCAAACGCCGGAATGGCGTCGTTTAGGCTGCGTTGCCTCATGGAGACGGCAATCCTTGAGCTCGCAATTTTACTCCATACTACATATGGGACCGCGATATCGTTATATTGTTAACGGTTTTTGAAAATCACCCCGCCTAACCCCCTCCTGACTCGCATCGGTAATACGTAACAACACGAATACCATCCTCGCGCACCTTGATCTATGTTTTGTTGTCCACCTTGACGATAAAACCAGTTACCGGCAGGAGAGACTATGAATCGGCGCGCTTCACATCGTTATCCAGGGGTATTTCAGGTCAGCCTTTATCAAAACAACCTCAAACTCGCCATTTGCCAGGCCGAAAATGTCTGCCATGACGGCATATTTATTCAACTGGGCAATACCGTCCTACAACCGGGCATCCCTCTGGAGATCGAACTTGAAGCGGATGAAATAGGCTCCCGGAAACGGGCGCGGTTGCGGGCAGAACTGATTCACCGCACGGACACCGGCGCCGGATTGCATTTCATGGAACCGACCACCCGGGAGGAAATTCTGGCCCACGCCCTGCTGGGCTATGCCAATCGCCGGTTCCGCGTCCATCGGGATTCTGCGGATACCAACATGGTGTGCCGTACTAGCGCTTAATTGACAATATAAATCAGACTCTTTCAATGAGTGTGTGGTCACCCATCGTTAGGCTGTCCTCACTGGAAATCAAACTATTAATATCACCGCCGGTGCCTTTACGCACGGCATGAACAACGCTGTCTAGAACAATTTTTGACATATTGCCTGCAATCGGTTCGCTGCTCTCAACCAGTTGCATAAGACTGTCCATGGTCTCAACAAACCCTTTATATCCGTTGCTGCGCGGGTTAACCAAACCTACCCGAATGTTAAGCTGCACAATGGTGTGGCACAATACCGATACATCAGCAATGCTCGCCTGTGCTGCATAAACCGGATCAAGTAATAACAATGTCTGCGGTTTGTTTTTCAACTCCGCAACAACCTGCCGCACGTTATCGTAGAGCGACAGCGTGGTATCCACCGTTAAATCTCTACTAAGCAACATAATGCCATTGGTTTGTGTTTTTTCGTAAAGCTTGAGCACGCTCGTAAATGGAACATTCGGAAAAAAATCGTGATAACAAAACACCGACCCTTGTTCATAGGGGGCTGTCGTGTTTAACAGCACTACCGGTGTAGTGGCGTACTGAAAGTCACAGTAACGGTTATACAGCTCCGGCAACAAGTTCTGTTCAACACGCGAACCCCTTATAATTATGTCCGGCGCGACAATAGCAGAGGTCTCCACGCCGCCGGTGTCAATAGCGCAACCGCCGACCTCAAAACCCTTATTGATCATCATCACCTGCAATTTTTCGCGCAATTGTTTATCATCGTGCAGCACATAGACACTCGCGGATCGATTGCGCCGATGATTGAAATTACGGACGTTACGTTCAGGTTCTGACAGTTGCCGTAATGTTCTTGGTAGATACACGGTGAACACCGAACCCTTATCGACTTCACTGGTGACGGCTATATCTCCGCCCAGCAATTTACAGAATTGCTTGCTGATGGCCAAACCCAGCCCGGTACCATCGAACTTGCGGGTGGTACTGGTATCCGCCTGGGCAAATGCATCAAACACTCTTTTGGTGTGGACCGGCGACATCCCTATACCATCGTCCTGGATTTCGAATTGAATCCAGCCTTGCGTATCGACCTCAACTGCGGACACCGACATCGTGACAGTGCCATTTCGGGTAAACTTGCAGGCGTTACCCAGTACGTTAATCAATATTTGCTTTAACTTGATGCCGTCTGATTCCATCACCCCAATAGAGGAAGGGCAGTCAATAATCAGAGTATTACTATTTTTCTCAGCCAGCGGTCTGGCGATTTGCTCCACCACTTCCACTATTTCCTGGATGTGAAATAGATCAACATGGGCATCCATTCGCCCAGCCTCTATTTTAACGATGTCCAGGATATTGTTAATCAGTGACAGCAAATGACGACCGGAGGTTTCGATTTTCTGTACATCAGTGCCCAACTGTTTGTCGTGGATTGTTTCGGCATGCTCTTGTAGCAGCTCGCTGTAGCCGATAATCGCGTGCAGTGGCGTACGCAATTCGTGGCTCATATTGGCCAGGAAGGTGGATTTACTGGCACTGGCGGCCAGCGCCTGATCGCGGGCGAAAATTACTTCTTTTTCCATATCCTGGCGCTTTTTAATCTCATGCTGGAGATTCAGCCGGGTTCGCAGCTCCTTGAGCCGCATCAATTCATAAAAATAACGTACCACCCCGCTGATGACGATGGTTGCAACAATAAAGAACGACGCAATGATAAGGCCATCATAAACCCTGCCCTCAAAAAAAATCATCTTCAACTGAATTGCGTAGTAAGGCGCAAATATCACCATCACGACCAGCGCGAAAAACCGCGGTGTCCATGGAACAAATGTGAGCGCGCCAATGGCAATTAAATTGAGTCCGGCATAGTACGGTGTGTTGACGTCATCCACGATGTAAATCATGATATTGATCACTACGGCAAGGCTAAACACGTAAAAAAGCGCAATATTAGTCGCTTGTTTAAGGTCACTGGTCCGGGTGATCATGTAGTGGGTGACAAGTGCGAAAGGAATTACCAGCGACCGCAGCCCTAGAAATTCCCATTTATATTCGGGCACGTATACCAAATCACACAGCCAGAAAAGGAAATACAGAGGCAGCACGAGCCTGCTGGTAATCGTCGCAACAATGCTGCGAATTTCTTCCAGCTTCTCCTGCTCGCGCAATTCCCAGAGGGACTGTTGCTCTATGCCGGTTTGGTGATCTCGCAAAATAAATTTATACCCAGAGGTTCAGATTCTATAAGAATAGACCCTTCAAGGTATTTGAAAAGCTCAAATAAGTCTTCTTTTGAGCGATAGATCAACGGCCAGTCCAGTGCATAATCCATGACCAATTGATTAGGGTTACCGACATTAAAATTGCCAATTATGAGCCTGCCTCCCGCTTTGACACTGTCAAAAAGACGACTCGCCGCTAGTGTTGAGGCTGCGTCAGACAGGTAGTCAAACAAGCCCGAAGAATAGATTAAGTCATATTCCTGACGATCCGTACCCCGCGCTATGACGTTCTTGATAGCTTTATTCAAATAACGAAATGTTATTGACTGATTGGGATAAAGAGACAATAGGCGCCTCATCTGGCGCTGGGTTGCCAGTAGAGCCTGCTCGTCCTGGTCCAGCAAATCCACTTCCAGTTGCACACCCTCCGGCAACATAGGCAAAAGCGTCTGCCACTCCATGGCTGGCCCGCAGGCAACAGACAATACCCGAATGGGCTGATCCGACTTGTGGGTTAGTATCATTTTCTTAATTTTATTCACAAAAAACCCCACCCGGTTACGCACTGCCTGGGCAGAAGGCTGGCTCACATAGTAACGTTGCAGACAACGGGCAAACAATGTTTTGCCGATATTTTCCGACCGGTAGATTAAATTCATCATTTCAAAATCGCCGGCATAGCCCAACGGCTTGGAAAATACGCGATGCGCAAACGGGGCCTGATAAATCAGGTTATGCAGTTTATGCCGCATAAACTCTACAGCCTGTTTTTTCACACGATCGTCCTGCCCCTGGAGGTCCTGAGCAAAAGACATGATATATATGGGAAACATATCCGAAAAATAATGTGCAACCTGCTGTACAATCGCTTCCTCATATTCTTCCTGTGCCTGAAGGCTGGTAAACTCCTGCTCCTGAACCAGGGAATTGGTACTTTCCATCAGCTGCTCCAGCCAATCTCTAATTTCATAGACTCTGGCCTTGATGTGGTCCGGAAGACTATGCGAGGATTCCACGTATTGTTTGTGTTGTTGAACCACGCGGTACGCGGATCGTATACCTTCAAGCCGATCAAAATCGATTGGCGTACCTATCACTTCGTAAGCAATACGGTATTTACCACTTTCCAGTAAGGTACACCGCGCTTCCTGAAGGTCCAGGGTCATTACCGTCATGTTCGCGTAACGAAAAGGTATTTTAACTAATTGCTTATCGAACCTTTTGTCACTTATAACAGCCACCCCCGTGGCCGAATAATCGATGACCCGCAACGACACATCCCCAACAACCAACCGGCATGACACATCGGCGGGCTTAATTCGTTCCTGCCGCAGATGAATGACTCGCCCGTTAGTTTTTTTGGGATTTACATCAAAATTTTCATGTACAGAAACACTTGTTTGTTGGCGCACGGCTCAGCCTCCCGTATTATCCAAATAAGGAATTTAATTATTTTAAAATTTACTTCAGTACGTCGGTGGCACGACAAAAAAGAAAGGGATAGTCTATCGACCAGTTGCTAGTTTACTATAGGAAGTAATGGAAGATACGGGCAAACTGTATCAAATATGTTAAATTTTTCGTTTAGAAGGTAAGGCCTGATCAGGCTAATCCATTTTATTGATTCAACGCCCGCGTCAGAAAAATTTCAGGGTCTCAATTGGGTAATTTATCTACAACGCCACAGTTTAACTTTTTTATTAGCCTGTAAAGCTCTTAATGGCTATTCAGCAATGCCACCAGCCTGTCGAGAAATTGCGCCTGCCCTTTGTTTATTTTGGTTCGCGCCGTATCGAGATCAAACCAGGCGCCCCGATCAACTTCCGGAAATTGCTGATGTTTCCCCGACCCTTTTGGCCACTCCATGGAGAACGTATTGCTACTGATCTGGTTTGCATCAAGACCACCTTCCACCGCCCACGCGTGAATCAACTTTTTGCTTGGCTGTTTTATTTCACCCAGGTCCACAAAGTCGCCGGCAATATCGTAACCGGTTTCTTCACGGAACTCTCGTTTCGCTGCATCAAGCGGTTCTTCAGTATCATCATATAATCCCTTCGGTAGCGACCACGCGCCATCTTCTTTGTTGACCCAAAATGGTCCTCCGGGATGCACTAGCAAAACTTGCAGCTCATCGCCATGAAACCGATATAACAATATACCTGCACTTCGCAGCTTCATGTAATCATCCTATACATTCTATCGCAAATACTAAAAGCGCCACTGCAGCGCTCAGCGTTGCCGCACTATCCTGCAGCTAATATTATGACGAAACAGCTTACATTGGCGACAGCCGATAAATTTATGAATCGTGTTTGAATTAAAGGCCGACATCCGCTGGTTACCTCATCGAACCCTGCAGCTAATGATCTTCAAGGCGTCCTATACTATATAGCATCGTTGTTATTAATATCGCTAACACCAACAAGAATGCTCCACTGAGCCCGGCAGTATATGGGGCACCCAGCAGATCCGACAAACTGCCTAACATAAGCTGGCCGAGGGACACCATCCCATGCAAAGCAATGGTAAACAGTGCCATGGTACGGCCGCGCAA
>JASFMT010000275.1:0-5550 GCA_050117455.1 Gammaproteobacteria bacterium
CGGCTGCGGGCGAGGTCATACCGTTGCGCGTGGCAAGATCAGTGAGGTATTGATAGTGCAGCCCCTGCACGTAACCGCGAATGGTCTCGGCCCGAAACGGCATGGCGCCATCGATCCACATTCCCACTTCGGGAGAGCGGCCACGCCTGAGGTCACGGCCATAGCCGGGCGGAACCTCGATGGCGAGACTCAATTTACCGTATCGCATGCGCCGGTCAAGCTCATCCTGACTAAACAGCGGCGCTCGTTCGATAAAGTAGCGCGAACCGGCGATGTTCTGGATATAGTCGCGGCTCTCGGGTGTTTGATCGCGATCGAGCGCGGCAAAGCGCAGGTCGTTAACGTCAAACGTCATACCGTAACTCAACAGGAACATCAGCAGCACCGAACCGAACAGTGCGAACGTAAGGCGAATGGGATCACGCCATAACTCGAGCGACTCGCGGCGCGCCACCCCGAACAACCGTAAAAACCGGAACCCGCTGCCTGGGGATGTTTTACGGGGCGGTGATTTATGGGGCAGTGATTTACGAGACTTCGTATGAGGGGATTCCGCAGCTGTTGCTTCGGTGAGTGTTGGTGCTGATTCTTTGCCCGCGGCATCTTCGAGATAACCAATAAACGCTTCCTCCAGGGTTGCCGCGCCGCGTGATTGTTTCAGTGCTTCCGGCATGTCGCTGGCCAGTACTTTACCCGCATGCATCAGGGAAATACGGTCGCAGCGCTCTGCCTCGTTCATAAAGTGCGTGGAGATAAATATCGTTACCTCCTGGTTGCGCGCAATATCCAGTAACAGTTCCCAGAACTGGTCGCGCGCCACCGGGTCGACGCCCGATGTGGGTTCATCAAGGATCAACATCTCCGGTTTATGCACCATGGCAACCGCCAGTGACAGGCGCTGGCGGATGCCCAGGGGCAATGAAGCGGCCAGTTCATCGGTGTACTCGCCGAGGCCGAAGCGGTTAACCAGCTCGCGCGTGCGTGGTGCGACCTGGTCATCCGGCAAATGAAACAGGCGCGCATGCAAAACCAGGTTTTGCTGCACCGTCAGTTCTGCATACAGGGAAAATGCCTGGGTCATATAACCCACCCGCTTGCGGGTTGCAAGGTCGCGCGGATCAACGGACTGTCCGAACAGTTTCGCATTACCGGCACTGGGCGGCAGCAGGCCGGTGAGCATTTTCATGGTGGTGGTTTTGCCGCAGCCGTTGGAACCCAGAAAGCCGAATATCTCGCCGCGTTCAATGCGAAAGCTGACCGTGTCCACCGCGGTGAAATTGCCAAAACGCTTGGTGAGTTGGTCAGCTTCGATGGCTGGCGCACTTTGCGTTTTTGCCTGGCGCGGCGGTACGGTAACGACGTGATGACCGGCGCGCGACGCCTCCGGTAACAATTGTATAAACGCGGCATCAAGATTATCAGTGGCCGTGCGCGTCATGAGTTCTTTGGGTGTGCCGGTGTCAAGCACCTGGCCGTCATTCATCGCCACCAGCCAGTCGAAACGCTCGGCTTCTTCCATGTAGGCTGTGGCGACAATCACGCTCATGTCGGTGCGGCGTGCGCGTAACCGGTCGATTAACTCCCAGAATTGCCGACGCGATAACGGATCAACACCGGTGGTGGGTTCGTCAAGAATTAACAGGTCAGGATCATGAATGAGCGCACAGCACAAGCCTAACTTCTGTTTCATGCCGCCGGATAATTTGGCGGCCGGGCGTTCACTGAAGGGCGTCAGCCCTGTACTGTGCAATAGATCTTTAATGCGATGTTCACGTTCCGCCCTTTCCTGGCCGAACAATCTTCCGAAGTAATCGACGTTGTCAAATACCGATAGTGTGGGATACAGGTTACGGCCCAGCCCCTGAGGCATGAAGGCAATGCGGGGAGAAATGGCGGTACGATAGCGGCTATGGTGCATATCACCACCAAACACTTCAACGCTGCCTTGCTGAATGCGGCGAGCACCGGCGATCAGTGACAACAGGCTGGACTTCCCTACGCCATCGGGCCCGATCAATCCCACCCGGCAACCGGCGGGAACGTCGAGATTGATATCCTTGAGCGCCTGGGTTTTGCGATAGCGATGGTTGACGCCGGATAAACGCGCGACGAGTTCCGGTTGTGCACTCATTGTGGCAGGTGTACTTGCAGTTGTTCGGGCCAGCTAACATCGGTGCCGAGCCGAACATAAGTGGTTCCCGGCACACCGGTCTTCATGATGTCCGCGTGTTTGGCAAGTAACTCAGGATCGACCTGAACCTTGACGCGAAACATCAGCTTCTCACGCTCGGTACGGGTTTCCACTTCCTTGGGGGTAAACTGCGCCTCCGGTGAGACAAACGACACCGAGGCCGGGATGACGTATTCGGGAATGGCATCCAGGATCATGCGCGCCTCATCGCCGATGCGTAATCGTCCGGCCTGCTTGGTGGGCAGGAAGATTGTCATGGAGGCATCGATGAGATTAAGCACCGTGAACACCTTGCCACCGGAAGGCAACACCTCACCGGGTTCGGCCAGCCGGTACAGCACACGTCCGTCAATGGGCGTTTTCAATACGCTGTCATCAACGCGGGTACGAACGGTTTCAACGCGCGCCATGGCGGCCTCGATCATGGCATCGGTATTGGCCAGTTCAGCGCGGGCGGCGGCCAGTGCTGCCCGGGCGGTTTGCACCGCGGTCTCACTGCTTTGCAGTTGCTCGATGGAGATATTCTGATTCTCATAGAGCTCCCGGGAGCGTGCCAGGTTTTTCTCGGCCAGTGTCACTTCACTTTTGCGTTGCGCAATAAAGGCCTCGGCAGCGGCGCGTTGCTTTTGTGCCTGTTTCACCTGGGCCTGGGCCTGGCGTAACTCTGCATCCAGTTCCCGTACTTCCATGCGCGCCAGTACCTGACCGGCTTTGACGTTATCACCTTCTTTGGCGTGCAAGGATAAGAGCCTGCCCGGATATTTGGCGGTGATATCAACCTCGGTGGCTTCCAGGCGGCCGTTACCGGAGGCGATGCCTTCCGGTAACGGGGGCTTTTGCATATTTTGCCATACGATAACGCCAACGACCGCCCCTACAACCAGCACTGTTATAGTTGTCACTTTCTTATTGATTTGCATCGCCGCTGCGTCTCCTTTTTATTGCCGTGATACGGGCACACCATGCTCAACAAAATAGGCTTCCAGGCGCGTAAACCAGTCCGCCTGGTCCTCGGGCGTCAGGAAAAAATCAAAACGCGCCGCCGCGCGTTCCACTTCCATCAATGCACTGACAAAGTCGTAAACACTGGTGGCTGCCCGCAGTTCGGCAATCAACGCGGCATTTTGCGCATCCAGCAAATCAAGAATGGATACGGTACCGCGTGAATAAGCATCACGCACCACGTCAAGATTACTCCTTGCAGCCCCGGCAGCATCCCGCGACAAGCGTATCGCGGTTCTTGCGCTACGGGTTCTGAACAGGGCGGAACGTATACGTTGTTCCACGCCCTCGGCCACGGATCGGCGCTGCAATCGTAATGCGGTTAGTTGTTCACTGGCCTGAATTTTTTCCGCTGACCGGGCGCCACTGGTAAACAAAGGTAATGCTAACTGCAAGCTGATCGTCGTTTCGGTGTCGTCAACGCCGGGTAGCGGCGCCCCTTGCGCGCCGTCCCGGTCGAATATTTCCGTCCGGTCTGCACGCAAGCTCACTGTGGGCTGCCAATAAGCTCGCCGGGCCGATGTGAGCACGCGATCCTGCGCATTGATAAGTGCATCGATCCGGCGCAGTTCGGTTACCGCAGCCAGTCCTTCTTCGACGACAAAATCACGCAGCACGGCAAATCTTGCCGGATTATCAATGATGTCATAAAGGCGCTGCTGACTTGAAATCAGGTTGGGTTGCTCCAGCCCAACTTCCTCGGTCGCGACAGGTTTTTCAAGCGGTCGGTGCAACAACCGGTTCAAGGCAATTTCAGCCACATGCACCTGCGCCTGTGCCTCGACAGCAACCCGTTGCGCATTGGCAAGTTCACTTTGCCAGCGAAACACTTCGCTGGGTCCGGCCGTGCCGATACGCCGCCGCGACTTTGCCAGATCCAGGTTGGAACGGGTTAACCGCAGGTTATCTTTTTGGATACGTTCGTTAGTGCTGGCACGCAACACGTTGAGATAGGCCTGCGCCGTTTCCAGCACGATATCGAGTTTGACCTGGTCGCGTTCTACTTCGCGGGCGTTCTGCAGGTATTTTTGCACATCGAGATTGGCCCATGCCGGTTCGGAATACACTGTTTGATCCAGCGTTATTGAACCGGACGTGGTACGCTCCGCCCGTCCTGGAATCGACTGCGCATCATCTTCTTCGATCATCACGCTCCGGCCGGAAAGATCAAGCTGCGGTAACAAATTAGAACGTGCCCGGCGAATGTCTTGCTGCCCGGCACTGGCATTAATTTGCGCAATCTGGACACTTAAGTTGAGTTCAACGGCCTGGCGCACCGCAGCGGTAAACGTTAATGCTTGCCCTGATACTTCCTGTTCTTCATAAAGCAACTCAGCGTTGGTCAACAAACGCCAGCCTGGCGAAAAACCAATGGCCCGGGCGGTACGCATGTTTATTGTCAGTCCTTCGCCGCGGGCAAAGGCCACGGGAATCGATGACGGCTTTTCACCTAACAAGATACGCCGCACGTTAAGCGCCACGCGGCGGGCCACCCGCTCCATTTCCAGCGCCGGGGCCGCCGCGAGTAATAAACCGCGCTCAACGTCAGACTTGCCATAAAATGCAAAGCTGGGCAGCCGGCGCTGAATGAGTCCCGCCACCAACTGTGAATATTCCTTCGAGGACAAACGTGGCAACGGCCCCACATACACGGCCTGGGTGTCATCGGGAATGGCTTGCAGCGTGTCTTTTAGCGAATGTTCCACCTTGACCAGCGCCACGGTAAACCCCAGTTCCTTTGCAGCACGGGACACTTCCCGCTGCACACCCGGCACCGCTTCCGCAAATGCGCCATCCAGTAAAAACGCCAAATGGGAAAAGGAAATGATTTCATGAAAGACTTTCAGATCGCGGGGAATATCCACATCCAGGCTGACATAGCTCAGATTTGTTTTACCGCTGGTGCCTTCGTGGTAAGGAATATCCTGTATTTTACGATCAGCCACAAAGGGCGCTACGACGGGTACCGGCAGTGTCCCTCGATGCGCAGCCGCGTGCGACGCCAGAACACCCAGGGTAATGACCATATCAGTACGTCTGTCTTTAAGGGCGCGTTCCAGGGCGTTGCGAACGCCGCTCAGCGTCCAGTCGCCGTCGACCTGCAAGTCACCGGGCGCCCGAATGCTAAACTCACCGCGGTTAACGGTACGGATTTCCTCGAGAAACAACTGGCGCAGTATCTTTGATTGCTCTGACGGCCCGTCCATCACTACGGCAACATTTCTCACGGGTAGCTGACGCTCTTCTTGCGCTTCGCTTTGGGTGCCGACAGTGGTAAGCATTACCAGAAGGACAAAGGCAAATATTCTAATGCTATGCATAGTGTTTAACATGTCATATTTACAATATCACTCAAT
>JASFMT010000276.1:0-5546 GCA_050117455.1 Gammaproteobacteria bacterium
GGCAAGAATTTGTTGCCCGTCACTGGCCTCGAAAACAGTCAAGGCCGAGCAACCATCCATACGCTCGGCAAAAGGCTTGGAAAACGTTTCAGGAATATGTTGGGTAACGACGATTCCCGGACAGTTGGCAGGCAATACAGTCAAAACTTCTTTAATCGCTTCGGTACCACCGGTGGACGCGCCGATCGCAATAATTTTGTCCGTTGTTTTAAAGTGTTTTTTGCCTCTTCTGGACTTGATGATGGCATCGGCAGAATGTTTCTGCGGAGCTACCAGTTTAGTTGGGGAACTTGCGCGAACATTGGCCGTAGAGGCGATACGGACTTTTTCTATTATTTCATTGGAATAGGTTTCCAGGCCTTCTACCAGGTCCAGTTTGGGTTTTGAAATAAAATCAATTGCGCCCAACTCTAACGCCTGTAGTGTCACGTCGGCGCCTTTTTCCGTTAATGAAGAAATCATAACAACAGGCATGGGACGCAACCGCATGAGGTTACCCAGGAAGGAAATACCGTCCATTTTCGGCATTTCCACATCAAGGGTTAGTACATCAGGATTAAGCACCTTAATTTTATCTCGCGCAACGTAAGGGTCGGGCGCGGTGCCAACCACTTCTATATCACGCGCACTGTTGAGAATCCCGGTTAGTACTTTTCGGATGAGCGCCGAGTCATCGATTATAAGTACTTTGATTTTGTTATTAGCGCGAAATGCCACGATATCATCCTATTTAAACAACTCAATGTCCCCGGTAACCGGTTTGTTTTCGATTTCTTCAAGATACTGCGTTTCACGTTCAATGATAGTGTTGTTTTGAATAGAACGAAGTTTTTTTACTTTTACTTTTCCGCTCAAAGGGTGATAGATCACTTTTCGTGGATATATATTGCCAACATCCTCGGCGCTCACTGATAAACCTTCTGTTTCTATGTAGGTTTTAATGAACTCTATATTTCGTTTACCAATGTCCGTCATTTGCGCAAGTATTTTTCCGCCGCCAAATATTTTGACTTCCAGGTTTCGACGCTCACCACCATTTTTCAATATGTCATTGATCAAATTTTCCATAGCGTAGTTGCCGTAGCGGTTTGCGAGGCTCACACGAGGGTGCGTCCAGCTGCCGTACTCCAGATTTTGCGTTGGAAGCATAAAATGATTCATCCCGCCAATACCGTATATGGGATCCCGGATGCAAACGGATATGCAGGAGCCTAGTGTTGTGACGATTATTTCGTTGTTAGTGGTGACGTAGTATTCGCCGGGAAACAATTTGGCGGCGTAGCAAAGATTGTCCTTATCCCAGTAACGCTTAATATTATCAAAGCCGGGCAGTGCCGCTTTTAGCGTCTCGGCGGCAATGTGGTCGGTATACTGCTTTGTTATATTGCTTGTCATTTTATCTTCTGATAAATGGTTTGACCTACCAGCCGAAATCTGTCCGTGACCTTGAATAGCGATTCAGAGTGGCCCAGTAACAGGTAGCCGTTGTCGGGCAATAAATTGGCGAATCGATCCACAAGGGCGCGCTGTGTAGTTTTGTCAAAATATATAAGTACATTGCGGCAAAATATCATTTCAAATGGACCTTTCATCGGCCAATGGTCCATTAGATTAAGGCGGCGAAACGTTATTAAATTTTGAATAGCGGGTTTAATTCGCATTAATTCATAATTTAGTCGGTCACGTTTAAAAAATTCATTTTGCCTGTGCGGTGGTATGGTTTTTAACTTTTCAGCCGGATAAATGCCGTTAATTGCCGTGTCAAGCACAGAGGAAGCAAGGTCGGTTGCTAGAATCTTGACGTCAAAGTTATTGAGTCCTGCGAAATGTTCCTTTAGCGTCATTGCGAGGCTATAGGGCTCTTCTCCCGTGGAGCACCCGGCAGACCAGAAGCGGACGCGGCGTTGTTCCGGTGGCCTTTTTGCAATATCGGGCAATACATGTTTGATGATGTATTCGAAATGGTGTGGCTCACGAAAGAATGAGGTCAGGTTGGTAGTCACGGCATTGGTGAAATGAACGACCTCATCGGTGTGGGTGTCATCCAGTAACAATTCGCAGTATTTCGAAAAGCTTTTGAGCTTGAGCTCGCGTAGCCGCCGTGTAAGGCGGCTGTACACGAGTTCCCGCTTGGCGTCGGAAAGTGCGATGCCCGTATGCCGGTTAACCAACTCCTTCAGGGTATGGAAATCCTTATCTGTGAATATGAATTCCCGTTCCCAATCAGAGGCCATGGCGGTCATTGATCAAAATTCTTCCCAGGAGCTGTCGTCCGCCCCGTTACCCTTGGAGGGTTGAGCGGTTGTCTGGTTTTGCCGGTCCGTTCTGAAACGGCTGGCTGCCTGATGTTGCGCAGTCTGGGTACGTTTTCCCGCTTGCTGTAATTGCTCAGCAATGCTGCGTTCGGCATCCTGACCAACTTTGAAAAAGCTAACAAGGTTGTCCAACGCCTTTGCCTGTTCGTCCAGGGATGCACTGGCGGCGGCTGCTTCTTCGACAAGCGCACCGTTTTGCTGTGTTACTTCGTCCATTTGCACGACCGCCTTGTTTACTTGTTCGATACCGGCGGATTGTTCCTGGCTGGCGGCAGCAATCTCGGCGACAATGTCACTGACTTTCTTGACAGAAGAGACGATTTCCACCAGCGTCTTGCCGGATTGGTCAACCAGTCGAGAGCCATCTTCCACTTTTCTAACGCTGTCGTTGATCAACGACTTGATTTCCTTGGCGGCGCCGGCACTGCGTTGTGCCAGGTTGCGCACTTCGGTTGCCACCACGGCAAATCCGCGTCCTTGTTCACCGGCACGTGCAGCTTCCACCGCCGCATTCAGTGCCAGTAGATTGGTTTGGAACGCAATTTCATCAATCACGCTGATGATGTCGGCGATTTTTTTGCTCGCATCATTGATTTCACCCATTGCCGATACAGCGTTATTGACTACCTCGCCGCCTTTTTCAGCTTCGTCGCGCGCTCCTGCGGCAAGTTGATTTGCCTGTCTGGCGTTATCCGCGTTTTGTTTAACAGTGCTGGTGAGCTCTTCCATGCTCGAGGCAGTTTCTTCAAGAGACGAGGCCTGTTCTTCCGTTCGCTGGCTCAAATCTGCATTACCCTGGGCGATTTCGGAACTGGCCGACGCAATATTGCCACTGGATTGGCGGATTCGGCTGACCACGTCGACAAGATTGTTCAACGTTGCATTGACGGCTTCTACCATCGACGCAAACTCCCCTTGATAATCGCCGTTCATGGTATTGGTAAGATCACCTTTCGCCAGGCTGCTCATGGTGTTGGTGATTTCTTTAAGTGGTGTGACGACGGTATCCATTAAGGTATTGATACCCTGACCCAGCCCGCGCATGAAGCCAGCATACTCGCTGGTATCCAGGCGCTCATCCAATTTACCCTGGATGGCGTTTTGGACCAGGTTCTGAATTTGGCGTTCCGCGTCTTTCTGTTCGGTAATGTCGGTCCACTGTACCATGTTACCCATGTAGTTGCCGTTGTGATCAAGGATAGCAGTGGCGTTGACCTCGAATTCGAGATCACCCATTGCAATTTCCGCTTTGTAGGGCAGACGGCTAACATCGGCCAGTAGTGCGCGCTGATGGGCCGGATTTTTGTGGAACTGGTCAATGTTTTGGCCAACCAGCTTGTTAGCATCAAGATTTGGCCATATTTTACGAAGTTCTGATTGCCGGCGTGACAGCATATTGACCACGGCAGGGTTGACGTATGTGATATTCAAATCGGCATCGCACAACATGAAATTTGCATTAGCGCCGTCGATGGCCGATTGCAGGCGGGCCACTTCGACTTCTTTTTTGCGAAGATCGGTCACGTCGGACCATTCAAGCGCGCATCCTACGAACTCGCCCTGAAGGTCACGAATCGCGGTTACGTTAATATTAAATCTCAATGGGCCGACCTGAATATCCGTGGAGTAGGGTAGATTGGCCGGGTTATTCAGAATCTGCCGCTGATGGGCGGGGTTTTTATGAAATCGATCGATACAGGTACCTACTATACCGTCAGCACTGAAACCGGGATAGATATCACGTAAGGTGCTTTCATGTTCCCTGAGCAGTTTGCGTGTTGACTCGTTTACATAGGTAATTTCAAGATCGCGATTGATCATCATAAAGGCGGTCATTGCGCCGTCGACGGTACCTTGCAGCCTGGCTACCTCGCCTTCTCTCTGGCGCAATTCGGTCACATCAGACCATTCCAGGGTATTGCCGGTGTAGTTGCCCATTGCATCCATCTGAGCCGTGACATTGATGCGAAAGGTTAGTGGTCCTACCTGTATATCGGTTGAATAGGGAAGATTCGCAGGGTTGCCCAGCAATTGTCGTTGATGCGCAGGATTTTTGTGGAACATATCAATATTCGTTCCTACAATCTTATCCGAAGAAAATCCGGGATAAATGCTGCGTAACACGTCCTCATTTTTCTGCAAAAGTGTCATGGTAGATTTGTTGACATACGTAATCGTAAGATCGCGGTCAATCATCATGATAGCTGTCAATGCGCCATCCACCGCTGATTTCATTTTCAATAACTCGTCATTGCCGTCGTGAAAGTCATTTTCCATTGCCAGTTTGTCAGTTGCCATTGTATCCACCGTGTTGTCGTAAGCGTTTAACATGATCTCCGCAATCGTTTCCAATGCGTCACTCCAGGCTTGATGGACGGCCGGCGTCCACAAGCTGCCTGCAAATTCCTGCATGACATCTAGTAATGTAGAGGCCACCGCCTGGTAATGACCCGGCACCGCACCATAACTTTGATGCCGTCTACCCAGGTTTTGCAACGTTGCGGTAAGAACCTCCGGATTGCGCAAGTTATTAATCACAAGCTGCAATGCGGATAACAATTTGCGCTGTTGTTCCTGCTGTGTCGTGTTCCTGAATAGCGGTTTGACCTGTGGGTAGCGATTAAACAGCTCGTGATAAAACCGTGCCACCAACTTGTCGCCAAAAGGGGCAAGCGCAGCGAATGTCTGCTCGAGCAATTCAACATTCAAACCGGAGTCCTTGTTCGCCGTCTTTTTAGCTGACGTTTTTCGCCTGGATGTGCTCGATGATTTAGTCCGACCTTTGCTGGTTGTAGATTTACGTTTAGGTGTCGCAGCCATTATTTCTTTCTCCAAAGAACTGTTTTACTTCTAATTAACGATTGATTGTTCATTGAGCCAGTACGCTTAACGATGCGCACTTTGCATGGTTTTTGACACGGCTTTTAACGCGTCACTCCAGGCCTGATTGACTTCCGGTGTCCATTGATCGCCTGCCACTTCCTTCATTACTTCAAGTAGTGTTTCGGTTACCGCAGAATAGTGAGCGTCTTCGGCGCCGTATTCGCGATGACGTTTTCCAAGCTCTCGCAAAGTGTTATTTAAGTTGTCTGGGTCGCGCAGGTTGTTAATAACAAGCTTTAAAGCGCTCAGCAGTTTACGTTGCTGGTCTTCGATCGATACGTTGGCAAACATCGGCTTGACGTCCGGATAGCGGCTAAACAATTCTTTATAAAAACGCTGAACAATATA
>JASFMT010000277.1:0-5546 GCA_050117455.1 Gammaproteobacteria bacterium
GCATAAGTACGACAAAAAGTACGTAGCTTTTTAACGGTAAAATCGAGGTTGCTGCCATAGCCAATACTATTTTTGTTAACGGCGGTTGCGGAGGCAACAGGTTTTAAAACGGCGTCCTGTTAAAAGGGCCGTGTTATTTCAACGCCACTGAGAGAAAACCTTATGCCTTACGAATTTATCGGAAAAATCACCTAATATCTTGAGGTCAATAGTCAACAATGTTCTATAAGCGATTACTAATAAACATTCAAAACAGGCAGTTAACAAATACCGTTTTATTTAAATGGGTATTTATTTGAAAGGTATGGGCGTCGCCTGGCGGGAGTGGGGGCGGTGCCAGGGAGCGACAGTCAGTGATATAAAGCACTGCAAAGGGTTGCGGGCAGGCAAAAACAGATTGAAAGACCCACAGTATGGTTCGGACCTTGGTGTGCACCTAAACCTTCATGTTCCGAAAATTGCAACGATCGCATAACTATCAATATCCGCGGTATCTCATGTCAAATGTTGGTGCGATGAGCGCTGCAGAGTTGAATCGTATGTACTTTGTTGTCAATACCGTAACCCTGTCAATACCTTATGGTTATGACGATGCTCGTGCTATCTGAAGAGTCGATAATACATAGTGCACATATCAGTAAATGAATATGAAATTTCTAAGTATATATGCATTTATTACTTACGAACGATATTGGTATGCGTTTATAATTTCATAAATCCAGATAACTGAAAAACCGTAAAAAATTTACGGAAAGCGGTAAATAAGTACGGTTAGGGAAGTAGGGGGCTAACCATGTTGTTACAAGGACCAGGCCGGCAACTCACTGGCTACGTAGGTATTTTGTTGCTTGCAGTATTGATTGTTGGATGTACTGGGGCACCGGATTCATCAGGAGGCGGCGGATCTTCACCAACGTCTGTGGTAAGTATCGTCGCAGACCCCGGGCGAATTGTCGCGGTGCGCGTTGGCGGGCAAGCTACGTTAGATGGCCGTCTTTCCCGTAGTTCCAACGGGGAATCACTGATTTATGACTGGTCCTTTCTGGCCAGACCCGATCTCAGTAACGCCCAGTTAATATCCCCAACCAGTCAACGCCCCAGTTTTATTGCCGACGTTACCGGCACCTATAAAGTGCAGCTCGTAGTACGCGCGGGCAGTCTTATTAGTGAACCGGCGATTGCTACCGTTGTCGTCACCAATCCGGGAGAAGATCCCACCGGTCCCTTTAACCATCCCGGGCTTTCCTATAATTGCGTCACCTGTCATGATGGCACTCCCACAGGCGCCATCGGTAAGTCGGGCGACCACATTGCTTCCACCAACGAATGCCAGGCGTGCCATACACCGCTTGGGTTCACCGTGATCACCTTCGTGGATCACCGCGACGTATTTGGTAATTGCAGTACCTGTCATGACGGCATAACAGCGATAGGTCAGTCCGATAGCCATATTCCAACCAATGAAGAATGCAATGACTGCCACAACACCACCAGTTTTCTGGAGTTGGGGCTGGATGGCAGCTTTGATCATACCGGTATCAATCAGAACTGTGGCCGTTGTCATAATGGTATAACGGCATCGGGTAAAGATGCGGATCATATTGTCACCGATGGCGATTGTGTTTCCTGCCACACCACGGATAGTTTTATTCCTGCCATTGGTGTTGACCATACTGCGTTGCCCCCGGACCAGGTGTGCGGGGACTGCCATAATGGTGTTGACGCGACAGGAAAAGATTCGGCGCAAAATCATATTACTACAACAGCCGATTGCCGCAATTGCCATAACATCGTTGATTTTGCCGACGCGTTTGTGGATCACACCGGTCCTGAGGTGTTAAACGCCCCTAGTTGCGATTCATGTCACGATAACGTCAACGGTACGGCGACCGGAAAGCCGGAAAATCATATGCCCACTACCCTGGATTGTGGTGTGTGCCATACGCCCGGTACCTTTGCCAGTGGTGTTTTTGATCACAGCGGTGACGTAAGCGACTGCACGTCCTGCCACGACGGAGTCATTAGCACCGGCAAACCGGCAGACCACATACCGACCACACAGAATTGTTCCGTGTGCCATGGCAGCACGGTTTCCTTCACCCAGAATTTAACCTTCGATCACGCAGGTATTGTTGATAACTGCGCGTCCTGTCACGACGGTACGACATCGGTGGGTAAACCGGATAATCACATCCCGACCCAGGATGATTGCAGTGTTTGTCACTCTGATACCAATACTGGTGGTTTTGTCAACTCATCGTTCCTGAGTACGGAGCATCCCAACATTGACAGCGGTTGTGAGGGTTGCCACAACAGCAATATCCTTGGTGCCGGTTTTGTCCAAGCCAATGATCATGTGCCCACGGAACAGGATTGTTATATTTGTCACACCAATACCGCCTTCACTCCCGCGTCGAATTTTGACCATACCGGCATTTCGAATAACTGCGAGTCGTGCCATGATGGTAGCTTCGAGAACATTGGCGCGCGGGGGAAAAATGGTGTTACCCAACATCCGGTCACCAATGAAGATTGTGGTTCGTGTCACAACACGACTAATTTTGCCGACGCTTTTGTCGATCACACCAGCCCTGAAGTGTTGAATCAGAGGTGTGATAATTGTCATGGCGTCACCGCCATAGGCAAGGATGCAGACCATCTACCGACAACCGAAGACTGCCGCGTATGCCATGTTCCAGGCAATTTCGCCGCCGCAGCATTCGACCACACCGGTATCGTGGATAACTGCCAGTCCTGCCACAATGGTACAGACGCCACTGGCAAAACACCGGACCACATACCGACCACCCAGGATTGTTCCGTGTGCCACAACACGACTTCCTTTGCCAGCGCCACCTTTGATCATCAGGGAATCGTTGATAACTGCGAATCTTGCCACAACGGTACCACGGCCACGGGCAAACCCAATGATCACGTGCCCACCAATAACGACTGTCACGTGTGTCACGAAACCACCGGGTTTTTACCGGCGACCTTTGACCACCAGGGCATCGTTGATAACTGTGCTTCCTGTCATGATGGCGTGTTGTCAACAGGCAAACCCAACGATCATGTCCCAACCAATCAGGATTGCGGTGTATGCCATAACACCAATGGTTTTATCCCGGCAACCTTTGATCACACGGGCATCGTTGATAACTGTGCTTCCTGCCACAATGGCGTGGACGCCACCGGCAAGACGCCGGATCACATCGATACCAATCTTGACTGCTCCAATTGTCACACCACTGCGACATTCGTGGGCGCTTCCTGGGATCACGAAGGTATTACGGGTAATTGTGTCTCCTGTCACGATGGAAGCTCGGCAACCGGCCAGGGAAGAGATCATTTTAATACCACGGAAGATTGTAATGCCTGTCACGTAACGACCGGATGGGCGCCGGTGGATTATAATCACCCGAATAGCAGTGACTATCCTGGAGATCATAACGGCAACGTTGGTTGTATTTCCTGTCACCGCCAAAATGACCAAACAATCTCATATCGATTCCCACAATACGCGGGAACCTGTGCGTCCTGTCACGCCAATGATTTTGATGCCGGCGAGCATCGCGGAGGCCTCGACGCGAATCTCAATTGTGGTAACTCCGGTTGTCACCGGGTCAGTGATCGTAACTGGGACTAGTAAAGTAAACAAACGCTATGCGTTAGCGTTTATAGCAGATAGAAGAGCTGTAACTTAAAGGATATACCGGAGACATCCGGTATATCCTTTTCTGTTTTTTGGGTGTCCGTCATGAGCAATTTCAGCAACGGATGCTTTATACGTTTGCCGCAATCTTCTATAAGCTAAAAAATTTGATCTATCGGGTAAATCGAAAGGGGCTGGTAATCCGTTTGCATTTACCGCAATTCAGTTTCTTTCATGGGTTTTAACTCCTCAATTCCTTTCAATAATCAAAGTGTCAGAACTTGCATTTGGTCATGGCTATTTTTCGCTATACCACTTATTTCATTCCCTGACCGCCGTGCCCGGCCATAAAGTCAGGAAAACTCCTGGCAAGGGATGGTTCAGCTTTGATGTTAATCAATGTAATAACCTGTCGATCTGCAATAAAGACACTTCAGGGTGCAAAACACCGGTCTCCAGAAAGTAGTATTTAACACAAGTTTTTAATTTTATATGTGATTTGAATTTAATGTTTATAAATGACACGTCTTTGGCGACTGGCTTTGTGAACACAGGAAAACTGTTATTGGTTTTAATTTGGCTGTGTGCCTATCAGGAGTACAGTTTTTCGCAGGAAAACATGACTCGAGAAACATTTCCTGGAGGTGAACTGTTCGAACCCCTCGTGGCGGATCCCAAGGAGCCCCAGTTTTCCACCGGGTTTCATCGTGTGGATAGCAGCGGTCAGCTTGGTGAATTTACAGCCGGGATTGTCAGTTACGGGGAACATTTTGGATTGACACGCTGGGAGGCACTGTCTGGTCGTCAGTGGCAATTGAGCATCGTGGGAGCGTTATTCGCACAGTTCAATATGAATGCGGAATCAAAAGATCTGATCAACGCCGATTACACCATTGGCTTGTCTGGCAACTACCGTTACCGTTCAATGTCCTATCGTTTGCGAATATTTCATCAAAGCTCCCACCTGGGCGATGAGTTGTTGTTGGGACCAACAGCGCCTGAGCGCATTAATTTGAGTCTCGAAGCAATCGATTTTATGGCGGCCTACGAGGCGCGTGGGATACGGGTTTATGGCGGTGGTATTTATCTGGTAAATGTGGAACCCAGCAGCCTGGACCGCAGGGGACTGCAATTTGGCATCGACCTGATAAAAGACCGGTATCCGTTATTGCAGGGCCGCCTGGTTGCCGGTATGGATTTCGGTGCATTCGAAGGAAACGACTGGAACCTGAATAATACAATTAAAGTTGGACTCGAATACGGTAAACCGGGATCAGGTAATCGACGAATGCGTGTAATGCTGGAACGGTACGACGGAATAGCCCCTTTTGGGCAGTTCTATGACGTTGATATCAAAAGTTATGGCGTATCATTGTACCTATTGTATTAATACAAAGCAGCGGAAAATTTTGTATCCCCTGGAGGGGGACTTTTTCAAGCCGCTTGTTGAATGTCATAAATTCCCTCGGCGGTCGTGACCAAATACGCATGGCCGCAGTTTTTCGTTTCTTCCCCGTTATGCCCCTCAAAGACACTCCCTGACGCCCTAAAACTTTAGCTATGTCAATGTTTTTGGGTGCCGTTAGCGTAAAGTTAAGATAGTTGGTTTTGGCTCGTTTGCGCCCTTTAATTGTCCATGAGTGTATTGTGCGATTTGCGAGCAAAAAACATGCTTTTTACGGTTTTCGGCTGGACGCAATAATTAGTACCGGAGGTTTCATCCAGGCAGATGTAGCGTTGCCAAACCACGATGGCGGTTGTTTCATTGAGTGATGTTGTAAATATGACATGTTAAACACTATGCATAGCATTAGAATATTTGCCTTTGTCCTTCTGGTAATGCTTACCACTGTCGGCACCCAAAGCGAAGCGCAAGAAGAGCGTCAGCTACCCG
>JASFMT010000278.1:0-5525 GCA_050117455.1 Gammaproteobacteria bacterium
GATGATAATGGAGTCGGTATTTATTTTGGTTTTGGTGCCAGAGCAAAGGTCGCCTATAACATAAAAGTCGGCTTTGAATATATGTTCTTTGATTTTGAGCCCAGTTATTTCGGTGTAACAGGCGATCAGAGTATAGATAACTTCGCACTAACGCTGGATGTAGGGTTTTAACAATTTACGCGGTAACTATGTTTTACGGTAACTATGTTTTAAATGTTAGACAAATTGGTGTTCATATTTTCTACACAATTCATTTTTCACATAAAATATTGTGTATTGTCGGGTGATGGTATTTCCACGCCTATTGGGAACAACCGCAATACATTGTTAATATGTGCGTGGACAAGATTATCTTCTGCTTTGTCAGGCTAAAAAATAGGCTAATTATTTTATATAACGTTGATGTCATACCTGACGTATAGCTGGCCGGAAAAAAATATGCACAGTTTTGTAGTTGTCTGGTACGTTGCCATTCATACAATAAGGAGGAAAACATGAAACGTAGATGGTTTGCTTTATTTGGAGCAATGAGTTTGGCCGTTGTTGGTGTGCAGGCAAATGCCCAGGATCTACCGGATTTTGCCAAAAAGGCCGGTTGCGCCGCTTGCCACGCCGTCGATAAAAAAGTGGTTGGCCCGGCATGGGCCTGGGTGGCACATCGTTATAAGGGCAATCCCGACGCCAGGAAGATCGTCAAGGAACAAATGGTTAAAGGTGGTAAAGGCAAGTGGACCGAGTACACCGGAGGTGTCCCCATGCCACCCTATGGACCACGTACTGACGAGGCAACCCGGGATAAACTGGCGGATTTTATTCTGGGTCTGGACCCAATTGAGCCGCCTAAAAAGTAGGTTTTATCGACTAGCGTGTGATGTTAAGTCGTTGACGCGTTAAAACTAAAAAAGGGCATACCATTCGGTATGCCCTTTTTGCTTGTTTGGTGGAGGCGGCGGGCCGCTCTCGGCCATCCATGGCCTGCGCGGCACCTGGACATCCATGTCCAATGGAATCTCACTCGCGACGCGAGTTCTCATTGCACGATCATACTGAACAAACTAAAAAGGGCACACCTTACAGGACAGGTGTACCCTTTTTAGTTTGTTTGGTGGAGGCGGCGAGAATCGAACTCGCGTCCGCAAGCCCTCCGCCGTTGGCTCTACATGCTTATTCTGTCTATTGATTTAACGACAAGCTACCCGACAGGCAGGGAAAACTTATCGCGAGTCCGGTTAGAGTTTAACGAATCCGCCCCGGACGGGCTTCATCGCGATCTTGTGTAGGTCGACCCCAGTGATCTGAGTGCACAAGCACACATCAGGCTGAGGGCACTAAGGCTGGTTTTTAAGCAGCTAGTGCGTAGTTGTCGTCGTTGGCAACTAAATTGTTTGCAGCTGGATTTACGAGGGAATCTGCTCCTCGGCATGCACCTCAGGTTTTGTGACCCACGTCGAAGCCAGGTCGCCCCCAAAGTGATTATTAACTAAGACAGTTTAGCGCTGTTGGAAGTTCAATGCCATCGATTTTACGCGGTTTAGCGTTTTAACAGGCGTTGTTTTTCGCGCTGCCAGTCGCGGTTTTTTTCCGCGGCCCGCTTGTCATGTTTCTGTTTGCCCTTGGCCAGGCCGATTTTGATTTTAGCTTTGCCCCGGATCCAGTACATCGCGAGTGGCACAATGGTGTAGCCTTTGCGTTCCACCGCGCCGATAAGCTGGTCTATTTCTTTTTTATGCAGCAGCAGCTTGCGTGTACGGGTGGGGTCGGGAGTGAAATGGGTTGAGACCGTCGGCAGGGGGGTAATCAAAGCGCCCAACAGCCAGGCTTCACCGTTCTTAACGAACACGTGGCTGTCCCGAATTTGAACCTTGCCGGCCCGCAGGCTTTTCACTTCCCAGCCTTCCAGCGCCAGCCCGGCTTCAAAATCTTCCTCGATAAAATAGTCATGACGCGCTTTTTTGTTGAGCGCGATGGTATTATCCGGTGTTTTTGGTTTTTGTTTGGACATGCGCGCATTATAGGGATTGGCAGGAAATTGTCACGGGGCGCGGGAGAATTGGCCTGTAAAACTTCCAAAACACCAGCTAAAGTGTTGTATGTAAAAGCTATTTCAGTGACAATGGCACAACAAAAAACAAGAGGATAACGGATGGCTCGCAAATCGATACATGGCGAATGGTCGTCACGCTGGATTTTTGTTTTAGCCGCAACAGGCTCCGCGGTGGGTTTGGGGAATATCTGGAAGTTTCCCTATATGGCCGGCGAAAACGGCGGAGGTGCGTTTGTCATCATTTACCTGGTATGTATTGCCTTGCTGGGTATCCCTGTAATGATGGCCGAAGTACTCATCGGCCGGCGCGGACGGCAAAGTCCCATTAACTCCATGATCACGATTGCCAAGGAAGAAGGCGCGAACTGGCATTGGCGCTGGCTGGGGTGGAGCGGCGTGCTGGCCGGTTTTCTGATTCTTTCCTATTACAGCGTCATTGCGGGCTGGACGCTTGCATATGTGCTGGAGTCTATAACCGGCACCTTCACCGGGCTCGATGGGGATGCGGTTAGCCAGGTGTTTGATGACCTGGTGGGCAATCCCGGCGCGCTGATATTCTGGCACAGCCTGTTTATGCTGCTGACCATGGTGGTTGTCGCCCGGGGTGTGCAGCAGGGCCTGGAAAAAGCCATCCGGTTTCTGATGCCGGCGTTGTTCATTTTGTTAGTGGTGATGGTGGGGTATGCGCTGTCAACGGATTCATTTTCCAAGGGACTGGAATTCATGTTTACGCCGGATTTCAGCAAAATTACCACCGAAGGGATTCTGGCCGCCATGGGGCAGGCGTTTTTCACGTTAAGTCTGGGGATGGGCGCCATCATGATTTACGGGTCCTATATGCCCCATGATGCATCCATTGCCAAGATGTCTATTACCGTGGCGGTATCCGACACCTTGGTGGCGTTACTGGCGGGTATTGCTATTTTCCCCATTGTGTTCGCCAATCAACTGGAACCTGCTGCCGGCCCCGGGCTGGTGTTTGTAACGCTGCCTATTGCCTTTGGTCATATGCCGGGTGGTGCGTTTTTTGGAACATTGTTTTTTGTGTTGCTGGCGTTTGCCGCCTGGTCCTCTTCTATTTCCCTCATTGAACCATTTGTGGCGTGGCTGGTGGAAAACAAGGGCATGACCCGCAATCATGCCAGTATCGTGTCCGGTCTGATTACCTGGGTTGTGGGACTGGGAACCGTGTTTTCCTTTAATTACTGGAGCAGCTTTAAGCTGTTTGATAAAACGTTTTTTGATCTGCTGGATTTTTTGACCGCCAACATCATGCTACCGTTGGGCGGCTTGTTGATTGGTGTATTTGCAGCGTGGATTATGAAGAGGCAAACATCGATCGAAGAGCTGGGTATGGGGGATGGTCCGGCATATAAGATATGGAGTGTCCTGGTACGCTATGTAACACCCGTTGGTGTCGGATTGGTGTTTCTAAAGTCTGTCGGTTTTATTTAATCAAAAATTATTGAAGGGAAGAGGTTTAAGCAGTGCCCACGATTAATAAAAGTGCATTAGTGCCGCACGATGCCAGTGACATGTTTAATATTGTCGACGATATAGAGTCTTATCCCGAGTTTTTACCGTGGTGCGGCGGAACATCCGTGGCCAGCCGCGATGGCGATGAAGTGAAAGCCAGCATTCAAATCGCCCATCGCGGTATTAATAAAACATTCACCACCTGTAACCGGTTACAAAAAAATAAAATGATCGAAGTAAGCCTGGTGGATGGTCCATTCAAGCATTTACACGGTTATTGGCAATTTAAACACCTTGGTGATAACGCCTGTAAAGTGACACTGGATCTTGAATACGAGTTCTCCAACAAATTAATTGATATGGCCATTGGGCCCGTGTTCGGGCAAATTGCCAATACCCTGGTGGATGCGTTTTGCAAACGGGCTGATGACGTTTATGGAGGAAAATAACACCATTGCCCAAAAACAAATTCTGGTGGAAGTCGCTTACGCTAAACCGGATGTTCAGGTGCTGATACCGTTATATGTCGACAAGGGGACGACGCTGGAACAGGCCATTGCGCAGTCTGGTGTTCTGGAAGATTTTCCGGAGATTGATTTAAATAAAAACAAGGTGGGCATTTTTGGCAAGGTGGCGAAAAAAGACGTGGAGTTGCGGGAAAAAGACCGCGTGGAAATTTATCGCCCCTTAATCGCCGATCCCAAGGAAGTCAGAAAACAACGGGCCGCCGAAGGAAAGGCCATGAAAAAGGGCGGGGATGCGGGCTCTAAATCGTAGCCTGTTCGTGCGCCATCAATGAACCTATGTGGAGTGAAATGTCTCGCTTACCATCCGTGCGATTATTACGCCTGGTGGGAACCAGTTAAGCTCTGCAACAGGATTGTGCCACTGTAGTGTCAGGTTTGATCGCGGCGGAGCTGGCGGTTGAGTGAGTTGATTTCGTCTTCTTTGAGTGGCTGGGCGTGTATTTTGACGTCAACCAATATATCATCTTCAAAATACAGGGTAACGTAACTGTATTGCTTTTCCCGCGTAATTCCATGGACAAACGAGTAGACGTAATCCCAACGGTCGGTGCGAAACGGGTCGTTGATCAATGGTGTCCCGGCAATACCCCTGATTTTGCGTTTATCCAGGCCGACGACCAGTTTGTTGAGGGTTTCCTCGGTTAACACGTTGCCTTGCTGAATATCCATACGATGGATGGTACAGCCTGCAGTGACCGCTAACATGCTGATAAATATAATAAAATAAAAGTGCCGTTTGAAATCCAACATATGCTGTCTAAAGTCCATAGAAATTAAGTGGCCGTATTTTACCTGATCCCGCACTGACTTGTCAGACCATCTATGGGTAAAATTAGTTTCGGGCGGATTCGTTTTAAAGGATAGAGAGACAATGACGAGCAGTAAAGAACTTCGTGAAGTGGGGCTAAAAGCCACGCTGCCGCGGATGAAAATCCTGGAAATCATGGAGCGCAGCGACGTGCGCCACCTGAGCGCGGAAGATATCTATAAAGCATTGCTGGATGATGGCGAAGACGTTGGCATTGCCACCATCTATCGCGTGTTAACCCAGTTTGAAAACGCCGGACTGGTGAACCGGCATCATTTTGAAGGGGGCATATCGGTATTTGAACTGGATCACGGTGAACACCACGATCATATTCTGTGCATCAAATGTGGCAAAGTGGAAGAGTTTGTCGATGACGTTATAGAGCAACGGCAACGGGATATTGCCAACAAAGCCGGATTCTCAATGACGGACCACAGCCTGAATATTTATGGCGTGTGTAAGGAATGCCAGTCCAAGCAATAACGACTTAAATCCCTCTCGATCCGCCTCTGCAAAAAAAGGCAAATAAACTGATCGATATATACCCGCTAAATTTTCTTTTGGCAGGGAGGGTTAGGGAGGATTTTCATTGGCCAGCATTCAGGTTGATTCGATTAAAGAATATAGTGAGTCACCTATTAATTCTGCAACATGATTCATACAAAGGATG
>JASFMT010000279.1:0-5500 GCA_050117455.1 Gammaproteobacteria bacterium
CAGTCCCGCAATTTCTAGCCCGAATGCGGCATTTTCAACAACAGTTAAATGCGGTAACAACGCGAAGGACTGAAAAACCATGGCGATATCGCCACGGCGCAGATTAATCAGTTGCGTCGGTGACATACGACTGACGTTTTGATCATTTATAAAAATATCGCCGGCGGTGGGTTCAATAAGCCGGTTAAGCATACGCACCAGCGTGGATTTACCGGAACCGGATAATCCCATGACCACAAAAATCTCACCGGCATTGATCGTAAAATCCGCATTGGTGACCCCGACCACGGAACCGGTCTGCTCAAAAATTTCCTGCTTATTGCGCCCATGCTCCAGCAGTTGCAGGGCTCGCTCCGGATGAGGACCAAATATTTTGTAAAGATTTTTTACGGCGATCTTGTCGCTCAAGTCACAATTCCCAAGATAGGTGTATCACTAGTGGTGTTTAACAGCCGCCCATCGGATAACGTGACGCGGCTATGAATGATTGTTTTAATTTACAAGGCCCGTCCATAGCCCCTGGTAGCGGGCCGGCATGCCATTGGTTCACAGACCTTTTTCTTGCGGTTATACCTGCGCACGGCCCTTTTAGTGGGTCTTAATGCACTACTCAACCAATTATTCAAATTATATCATATATTTACCATTAAACTTTGCGTGCGGTCGATGATTGCCAGGCTCGGTTGTTATACAGGTTTATGATTATATATAGTCACCATTAAGCGAATTAATGGATTTTGAATTGTACAATATCAAAAGGCGTGCTGAGATTTGGTGGCTTCAAACTTCTTAAGCTGTTCTTCGGTGGCTTCCGTCTGGTATTGGGATTTCCATTGATCATAGGTCATCCCGTAAATAGTTTGACGCGCTTCGTCGTAGCTCATTTCGATGCCCCGGTCTTTCGCGGCATTCATATACCATTTGGCCAGGCAGTTACGGCAAAAGCCCGCTAGATTCATCAGGTCGATATTCTGAACATCGGTACGATTTTGCAGGTGCTTGATCAGACCGCGAAACGCGGCTGCTTCCATTTCAATTTGCGTTTTTTCATCCATTTAATGTCCCCTTCTCTATATTGGTAATTCATGACTATTATATCGCGATGTGAATAAGCAGGCTATCCGCTCTCCCTGTTTGGGTTTTCGTGTTATGTCGATTGTTAAAACATAGTTGCCGCCGGCACTAAAATGCTTTCTGTAACAAGTGTTTCATTGATGATTCTCAACGACCTGCCCATTAATTTTCTGTACATATTAAATGTTGGGTAAAGCCAAGCGTATCGCGTGGTAATACAGATCCGCGGCCGCACAGTCGCAGAACATCAGCTGCAAAACATCACTGATCGGCGAGGGGTTATTTCCCGATTGTTCTCGCCCGCCGAGCACCGCGGTGACATGGGTGTATATGGAAATACCGCACCGGCTTAGCCTGAATATTCACTAACGGGCAGCATTATGTGGGACAGACGGCATCACGAAAAGATTGTTGCATTTGTCATGGCTGGCGGTGAAGGTAAACGCCTGCGCCCGCTGACCAGGGAACGCTGCAAACCCGGCGTCCCCTTTGGCTCGCGTTATCGCATTATTGATTTTGTATTAAGCAACCTTATAAACTCCGGTATTCGCTCGATCTATTTGCTGGTGCAATATAAACCACAGGCGTTAATTGAGCATATCCGCAAAGCGTGGGTTGTCTCGCCGTTATTACCTGACCATTTTGTTACCGTGGTACCCCCGGAAATGTCGGAACAAGGATGTCTATATAAAGGGACGTCGGATGCTGTCTTTCAAAGCCTGCGACTTATAGAATTACATCGCCCCACCCTGGTAGCGGTATTCGGCGCCGATCATGTTTATCGAATGGACATACAACAGATGGTGAAATATCACCGGGAACGCAATGCAGATGTTACCGTCGCGGCTATCCCGGTCCCTGTTCAGCACGCAAGCAGCTTTGGAATAATAAGCACGGATAATACCGGCCGAATTCAGCAGTTCCAGGAAAAACCGGATCAGCCTATTCCCATGCCCGGTGATCCGGAACAAGCCTATGCATCCATGGGCAACTATATTTTTACGACCGAAGTACTGGTCGATGCCCTGGTGCGGGCCAATAAGGAAGGAAAAACCGACTTTGGTAAGGACGTCCTGCCTTCGTTGCTGGATGCGCATCAACTATATGCCTATGACTTTTCCACTAATGAAATTCCCGGCGTTAAACCGTATGAGGAAATCGGTTACTGGCGCGACATTGGGTCCATTGATGCTTACTACGCAGCGCACATGGACGCGTTGGGCGAAAAACCCCGTTTTGATACCTTCAATCCGCAATGGCCGATTTTTTCCAGCAACTACCAGGGGCCGGTTGCGAGAATTATCGGCGGTGAAATTGAAAACAGCGTGTTTGGCGCAGCGTGCGTCATTCATAAAAACACCAGAATTCGCAACTGTATTATTCGCCGTGAAGCGGTTGTGGAAGAAGGCGCGGAACTGGAAGACTGTATTATTATGGATTATGCCTGTATTGGCAGCGATGCGAAAATTCGCGGCGCCATTATCGATCGGCATAATAAAATAGAAACTGGTACTAGAATCGGTTTTAGCCGCTCCAACGATGAGCAACGCTATTACGTTACCCCCGGTGGGGTCGTCGTAATACAGCGAGGTCCATCGAATTACTATTCCCGCGATTCACGTTCTTCTGGATTTGGATACGCGGAATAGCCAATAGATGTATTTTTCGCACGACGATTGTTGTTAACGGCAGGTAGTCGATCTACATCGCTACATGCACAAAAAGCGCTTTACCTTGTACAACCAGCAGTAATTTTTACATCAGAATATATCCAAATAAAATAGCTGTTTTTTGTGGGCGTCTTATCCAATCTTTTATAAACAGGAGGTGTATCATGGCCATCGCAATGAGTCTCGAAGATTTCCTGAAAGACCACCGTATAGACTACGATATCGTATCGCACCCATACACGACTTCCAGCATGAGTACCGCGGAAGCCGCAAAAATATCCGGCGACATGATCGCCAAATCCGTCATACTGGAAGATGACAATGGCTATGTCATGGTAATCATCCCCGCCACGCATCATGTGGAACTGGGACGAATCAGCCGGCAATTGAACCGTCATCTGGGGCTGGCCACGGAACAGGAACTGGCCAAGATCTTTGCGGATTGTGATCTAGGCGCCATACCGCCAATCGGCGAAAGTTACGGTATGGAAGTGGTTGTGGATGATAGTCTTGACCAGATCCCGGATATTTATTTCGAAGGTGGCGATCATACGGACATGGTCCACGTGCGCGGCGAGGAATTTCGTAAAATGATGAGCGACGCACACCACGGTCATTTCAGTCGTCACATTTAACGACGCCCTTATTCGCTACCCTCAAGCAGGCCGGCATCCGTATTGGGTGCCGCCGGCGTCAATATATTTTTGGCTATCGGGAGCTATCGGTAGTTATCGGTAGTTAGTTTCCGGGCAGAGAAACCGACCCAGCAGGCTATGATCATGTCTGAGGACGAGTTTACCGACAGAATGCGATCCATGGTACAGCACGAAAACACCATGCGCGACCAACGCCTGAACTGGCTCATCGCGTCGCAGGGTTTATTGATTACCGCACTTGGATTTTCCTGGGATAAGGATGTTATTTTAGTGCTATCCATAGCCGTCGTTGGTTTGATTTTCAGTGTCTCCATCGGCGCAAATCTTTACTGTAATACCCTTGCCATTCGCACATTAGCCGATTTTTGGGGAAACAAACTTAAAGACGGTTACAAAGGCCCGGGCATTACCGCCCTAAGAAGCGAGGATATTAAACCCTCTATTATCACGATACTTTACCCCTGGAATATTCTTCCCGGCGCTTTAGCGGCGTTTTGGCTTTTCGTCATCGCCTACAAAGCGGCAATCCTGATAATAGCCGCTTCCAACAATGCATAAACCAATTGGTTCAGTTAGAATTCAAGACAACACCTGCCAACAATTTATTTAGAAGAATAAAATGCACAGAAAAAAACACGCCGAGCACCACTACATGCACCGCATTGGCTGGTTGCGCGCCGCGGTACTTGGCGCCAATGATGGCATCGTCTCCACCGCCAGTCTGGTGGTCGGTGTCGCTGCCGCCAATGTAGCACGTGGTGAATTACTTATCGCATCAATAGCCGGTATGGTCGCCGGCGCCATGTCCATGGCCGCAGGGGAATACGTTTCCGTGAGCTCTCAGGCGGACACGGAAAAAGCCGACCTGGAACGTGAGAAAAAAGAGCTGAAAGTCAATGAACCCCGGGAGCGGCAGGAATTAACGGAAATTTATATGGAACGCGGCCTCGACAAAGATCTTGCGTCAGAAGTTGCCAGGCAATTGATGGAGCATGATGCCCTGGGGGCGCATGCGCGGGACGAACTGGGTCTTTCCGAACCGCAAAAAGCGCGCCCCATCCAGGCTGCCGTTGCATCTGCCGCCAGTTTTTCAGTCGGTGCCGCTCTTCCCGTATTACTTGCTGCAGTAGTTCCTATGAACTATATGATCATTATTGTCGCCATCGCATCATTATTATTTCTAGGAACGCTCGGCGCTGTCGCGGCCAGGGCCGGCGGTTCCAGCATGCTTATCGGTACCGTTCGAGTTACCTTCTGGGGCGCGTTGGCAATGTTAGTAACGGCCATTGTCGGCCACTTTTTTGGAGCGGTGGTTTGATGAACCAACAATGCCAATTATTACCCCCAGGGTAATTTTTTATCCATCGTTGACGGCCAATATGTCTTTAGCGAAGAGAGAACCGGATAGGAATACGCATCCGTACCGCAACAGGGGTGCCTTCGATATTGCCGGGCACAAAGTTTGATGATAACAGTGCTTCTGTGGCAGCTTTATCAAACGCATCACCCCCCGATTGTAATATTGTCACCTTTCTTACCATTCCCGTTCGATCGATCAGCACTTCCAGTTTAACGGTGGCCTCTTTGCCAAGGGCGCGCATGACCGCAGGATATTGTGGTTCTACTTTATGGGCAAACCGGGGCATACTGGTGAGTCTAAACAACGGCGCCGGTTTGGGTAGCTGCTCAAGGGAGGATACTTCCTCTGGCGAACTTTGCACCGGTTCAGCGGGAGGTTCTTCTACAGGTTGCGGCACAGGTGGTTCTTCAACCGGCTCGGGCTCCGGTTCAGGTTGCGCCGATAATTGCTTTTCCGGCACCGGCTCAGGCATTTGCTTTGGCTCCGGGGGTAGGACCGGCGCCTGGTGCGGTGTTGGTTTTGGCTTGGGCCTGGGTTTGGTTGGTGGCTGCTTTTTGGGAACTTCGGGTTTAGCCACTTTAGGTACAGGTTCAGGCTCACGCCATGGCATAAAGTCAATGACAATAACGGGCTCGTCCACGATGGGCCTGTCAAAGCGCATATTGGGTAACATCATGAACAACGCAACGGTAATCGAGCTCCCCAATACAATTGCAGGCAGCCAATATTGATCACGGGCT
>JASFMT010000280.1:0-5489 GCA_050117455.1 Gammaproteobacteria bacterium
ATTGCCGATGCCATTGCTCAGTCATCCGGTGGCTATGCCCAATTGGGCTGGCAGGAAAACGCGGCTGAATATCCTGACCTGGATTTACTGCAAATCGGTGCATTAATGTATCGTCAGGATAAACCACCGTTTACCTGGCGTAACTGCGTCGTCGCGCAAGGTGTGGAGCCGATGGCAGTCATGCTCGCCTATGGTATTGACGAAGATTATCAAAGCGCGGAACCGGCGGCGAAGGCACAGGGCGTTGCAGAGACTGGCGACGTCTATTACCCCGTGAAAATGGAAGTGCCTGATAGCTGGTATATTTGCGGAATGACCGTATTCGAAAGGTGGCGTGGCCAGGGCATTGGCAGCCGGTTACTGCAATACGCCAGAGAACAGGCACGTGCTCAGGGCTATCCCAGTTTAAGCCTCATTGCCTTTGAACAAAACGAGGGCTCCGTCCGGCTTTATCGTCGAAACGGTTTCTCCGTGGTGGAACGGCGTCATATTATTCCCCATCCCATGATTGAATACCGTGGCGATGCGTTGTTAATGACGGCGCCCGCAGGCTAGCGTTTTGTTTCGGTGGCCGATTGGTTTATCCCGCCCGCATTAATTTAAAATATCTCACTTTAACAAAGACTTGCGGACTCATTTGATCATTAAATGCTGCCGGCGGCAGCCGATATAATGGGTAATAGCGTGTGTAATGGGGATGTGGAACATCCATGTGTAACGAGAGTGTGTAATCATGAGTCGTAGAATCAACATTATGGTAGAAGATAACGTGTGGGAGAATCTGCGGGAGATACCGAAAGGCGAGCGCAGCAGGTTCATCAATGATGCCATACGGGAACAGTTTTTGAAACTGCAGCGGGAAAAAGCAGTGGCGGCGGTGGATGAAATCCGCAATGCGCTGCAGCTCAAAGATGTTGAACTGGATGTCATTGAGGCTCTGCAACAGGAGCGGCAGCGGGATTCATGAAATACCAGGTCACCGATGCCTCCGTGATCGTGCAATGGCTGTTGCCGCAGGAGTATTGCCCCTTGCAGCAAAAAGCGTTGCTATACCGGGAGGCATTTATCGAACAGCACTTTTCCATCGTGGTGCCGTCTCTTTGGTGCTATGAAGTGGGTAGTATTCTCAATCGTTTTGCGCCGCGCTTTGCTGATGATCTAATGGCTTATTGCAGCAAACTGGGTATGTTGCAGGTCAATCCCGGCAGGAAGCTGTTGCACCAGACCTGGGAACTGGTGAACCGATATCAGGTGTCCTTTTACAGTGCGTCCTATCACGCCTTGGCGCAGAGCAGCAATCTCGAATATGTTACTGCCGATAAACATTATCTTAAAAAGCTCAAGCACGATCCCGGGGTCATTGATCTGGCGGCGTGGTAAGATTGCGTTTGCGCGGCATTTGCAGCGGTGGTTTTGCAGTATCAACCAGCGATCGGGTAGTATGGCAATGGATATTTAAACAATGGGAACAGGTCAATGAATTACCAGGGACGTATCGGCTTGGCGCTGGGCAGTGGCGCCTCGAGGGGCTGGAGCCATATCGGGGTTATCAGGGGCCTGGCGAAAATGGGTATCGAACCGGATATTGTCACCGGCAGTTCCATCGGTGCCCTGGTGGGAGCGGCCTATTGCGCCGGCAAGATCGACGACCTGGAAGACTGGTTACAACATCTCGGCAAGCTGGAAGTCGCCCGTTTTTTCGAGCTCAACTGGTCTTTTAACGGGTTTGTGGATTCCAACCATTTGCAGAAATTCCTCAACACACATGTGTGCGACGAGGATGTGAACATCGAAGACGTGGAGAAAACCTTTGCCGCGGTCTCCACTGATTTGCAGTCCGGTCGGGAAGTCTGGTTTACCGAAGGCTCGATGAGCAAAGCGGTTCAGGCATCCATTGCTTTACCCGGTTTATTTCCGCCGTTGAAATATGACGACCGTTGGCTGGTGGACGGCGGGCTTGTCAATCCGGTACCGGTTTCGGTATGCCGCGCATTGGGGGCGGAGTTTGTTATCGCGGTTAATCTTAATGGTAATATCGTGGGCAAACATCTGGTCCGTAACGCCAAGGACAAAAAAGACAATGAAGAGCAAAAGCAACGGGAGCAACAAGCAACGAATGACGCTGGCTTGACGGATAAAGTGGTACAACGGATTAAGGAATACTCCTCGTCACTGCTTGGTGACTTCATGGAAGAGGATTCGGCACCGGGGTTGTTTGATGCCATTGCCGGTTCCATCAATATTACCCAGGATCGTATAACACGAAGCCGGATGGCCGGTGACCCGCCTGATTTGCTGTTGGCCCCGAAGTTATCCCATATTGAATTGCTGGAGTTTCACCGGGCCAGTGATGCTATTGCTGAAGGGGAAGCGTGCGTGGAGCGGTTGTCGTCTGAAATCAAGTATGCTTTGCAAATTGATTGATCCGGAAACTCTTGCGTCATGCCGGTAAGACTCTATTCACTGCGCCACGTGCCAGACGACGAAGCCAGGGAATTGCGGGAACTGCTGGATAAGCACCACATTGACTACTACGAAAGTGAGCCGGGTAACTGGGGAATTTCTGCAGGCGCTTTCTGGTTGCGAACCGATGACCAGCTGGAGGAAGCCAGACGGCTCATTGATGAATACCAGCAACAACGGCTGATCATTGCTCGCGAGGAATACGAGCGCCTGAAGCAGGAAGGTCAGCTGCCGACATTTATGGATAATGTCAGGCAACGGCCTTTGCAGTTGCTGTTTTATATCGCCGCGATTCTGTTTATCCTGTACTTTTCCCTGAAGCCGTTTTTGATGATGGGACGTGAATAAGTTTCAGGAGTATTAGGTGGGTTATTAGAGGGTGTTGAGCTACTCCGTAAAAACATATTGAAACAGCACGAGGTTTTTAATGGCAGCACATAAACTAACCGTAGCAGGGTTTGCATGGCGCTTGTTGTTTGCATTGTTAGTGGTCTTTGCCACTTATAACCCGGAAGGTTATTCCTATTATCATTGGGGGCTGAAGCATTTCAGTGACATGACGGCGCTCAAGGCATTTGCCGGTATTGTGCTGGTGATCGGCTGGACCATTTTTATCAGGGCGACGGTGAATTCACTGGGCGGATTCGGTCTGTTTCTGGCCAGTGTGTTTTTTGCTACCTTGCTTTGGGTGCTGGTAGATTTTGGCATTATTCCCAGAGACAGCATCAGGGCCATGTCCTATGTCATTCAAGTTGTTATCAGCGCCATTCTGGCTATCGGGATGTCCTGGTCGTTATTGCGCCGGCGCTGGTCCGGTCAATATGATGTAGACGAGATTGAAGAGTACGATTAGGTCATGGTTTGAAAACGGTTTTACCACGCCGGATCGCCTGTTGCCCGAATTTTTCATTAATGGCATCGGTGAGCTCGTCAATATGAGATGCCTGTTGGGTGTTTTGTTCAAATAAGTCGATTTGTTCTGTGGCGTTAGATAGATCATTGAAGTGGCTGACCCCGACGCCCAATAGCCGGATACCCTGGCGCGACAAGTCCACCCTTGGAATGAGTTCCTGTTTGACAACCTGCCATACTGCCGCCGTGTTATTGGTCGGCTCCGTTACCGAATGGGAGCGGGTAATGGTTTTAAAGTCACCATAGCGCACTTTGATGGTTATGGTACGCCCTTTGAGTTCCGAATGCCGGATCCGCGCGGCAACCTGTTCCGTTAAATGCAGCAGTTGCGCTTCTATTGTTCCGGTATCATGAAGATCTTCGTCATAGGTGCATTCATGGGAGATAGACTTTGCCTGGTGATCGGTGACCACTGGTCGGGGATCAATGCCGTTGGCCAGTTGATGTAAATGATCGCCGTGTTTGCCGAACCATTCCCGTAGCTGTGACTGAGGCAATTTCCTCAAATCGCCAATGGTGTGAATATGCCGCCGCTTGAGTTTTGCCGATGATACCTTGCCGATACCCCAGATACGGGTGACGGGAAGCGGGTCCAGGAATTGTTGAATCTCTCCGGGACGTACCACGACGAAACCATCGGGCTTGTCGATGTCCGAGGCGATCTTGGCTATGAATTTGTTGGGTGCGATGCCAATGGACACCGTCAATCCCAGTTCATTTTTAATGTCTTGTTTGATCTTGCGGCCAATGGATGGCGAATCGCCGAATAGTTTTTTGCTGGCCTCGGCATCAAGAAACGCTTCATCCAGGGCCAACGGTTCAATTACCGGTGTATAACGCAAAAATATATTTTTTATTTTTTGTGAGTACTCAGCATAAATAGCAATACGAGGCTTCAATAATACCAGGTCGGGGCAGCGCCGGGTGGCGATGGCGCAGGGTAATGCGCTATGGACACCGTATTGACGGGCAATATAGTTGGCGGCGGATACCACGCCGCGGGTGCGGGACGGTCCGCCCACGGCCACCGGCTTGTCGCGCAGCTGGGGTTTATCCAGTAGTTCAACGGATACGTAAAACGCATCCATGTCGGCATGAATAATCATTGGGTAACAAACAAACTGTAAAACCAGATGATTGTGACAAATGCGGTTATTAACTTAACGGCAGACCAGTTCATTATAGAGGCTATATGATTATCATAGAACACTAGCCACCTGATATTATGGTCCCCGGGTGGCAATTGCTGTTTGCGGTTGCGCCGGCAGTCCAGGGCAAATGCCAGTTGCCAGGCGTTACCCGCGATATAGGCGCCGGTTTGATACCAGCGCCTGACGGCCGTTGTAATACCGTCACCGTTCATTTGTTGATGCGCCAGTTTTAATAGCGGTCTCATGGGTAGCCTGTCGCTTTCATGCTGAGCCTGGTACGCCTCCAATGCATGATGAAAAAAATCATCCACACCCATGGCATGAAAATTACAAAGAAAACTGTTGATGATTTGCCGTTGGGTAAAGCCTTCGGTTTCAAAGCGCCGTGCAGAGGTGGCCAGTGTGCCGGGTAATGTGATCCATTGTCCGCTGTCAAAAATTCTGGCTGCCAGTTTTGCATCTTCCATATAAGGCAGGGAATCATCAAAGCCGCCCAGCCAGTCGAAGTATTCTTTTGCCAGCCAGTACCCCTGATCGCCGTTAATGCAATCGGGGCGGTTCAAATGCGTTTTGCATTCATAAAAATAATAAGGATTCGCAGTTTTAATGTTGGTGATAAAGCGCAACGGAAAATGGCCGGCTACGCTGTTGTTCGACTGCCGTGCGCGGGTTTTATCCATGTGCTGTTTAGCGTTGTACAGCAATCCGGGATCATCAATACGGCTGTCGGCATGGAGAAACAGGTAGTCGTTTGCAGCGGCGGTGTTTGCGCCCATGTTCATTTGACGGCCCCGGCCTGGTTCGCTGTTTAGCAATTGTAAATTTAGCGAAGGTATCTCGAGAAACGGTTGGCAGGCGGACAGGGTTTCATCACGACTGCCGCCATCGACCACGATCGTTTCCAGCTCGACATGCTGTTGCCGCGAAAGGTCGTTGAGTAATTGCGGCAAGTGCCCGGCTTCA
>JASFMT010000281.1:0-5459 GCA_050117455.1 Gammaproteobacteria bacterium
TAACATCGTGTGAAGTTCTTAAAAGCAGGTTTTTGATATTAAAAAGGGGACGTTAAGTGTATTGGTAGGCACTTATTGAACAAGTTTACTGTTACGATCAGTAAGTTGCGCAGGTCCGGGCCCTCGAGATTTCTTCCCCATAGACAAGGACGCGAAATGCCGCAGATACGGGGATATATGCCCTTTGTCCTGTTATAGTGTGCAATCAGGCACTCACTATAGCCTAATTTTCGTCTGTTCTACGCTTGTTGCAGTGATTTGTCATAAGCCTGTAGTTGCTGATTTTTCCCAATTGTAAAATAAAATGTCGCGCCTTTGCTTACTTCGGCTTCTACCCAAATACGACCACCGTGTCTGTTTAGAATTCTTGAAACGGTAGCCAGACCGATGCCGGTTCCAGAAAATTCATCGACTTTATGCAACCGCTGGAATGCTCTAAACAATTTGTCGGCGTACCTCATATCAAACCCTGCACCATTATCTTTTACAAAGTAGATCATCTCATCGTCATGCATTATTGATCCAAACCCGATCCGGGGCATATTGGTCTTGCCGGTATATTTCCAGGCATTACCAAGTAAATTATCCATCAGATTTTGAAACAGAAGCTTGTCGACCCAACCAAGAATTCCAGGCGCGATATCTATAGTAATTTTTCTTAGCGGATCGCCATCCTGCAATTTCCTGATAGAGCTTTCCGCCATCGCGCTGAGATCACATTCTTTCCGATGAAGTTCACCTCGCGTCACCTGGGACAACGACAACAGGTCGTCAATTAAGAGCCCCATATGTTGGGCGTTTTTACGCACCCTGTTAATATAATTTTCACCTTCGTGATTTAACTTACAACCATAATCCTGTAACAAAAGAAGGCTGAAACCATCAATGGAACGCAGCGGGGCGCGCAAATCATGTGAGATTGAATAGGAAAATGACTCCAGCTCCAAATTGGCGGCTCTTGCTTCTTCCAGCGAGGCCTGAATTTCCCGCTGAGCAGTTAGCCGCTCGCTGATATCACGAGCCATGAATACATAGCGCGGTTTTTCGTTTTCGGGATGCAGATACTGTAGCATTATTCTTACTGGAACTGGATTCCCACACTTGGTCCTAAAGTAAGCATCCATATCGACTGCCTGATTATCGGTATTTTCCGAAGACCTTGCCAGCCCCAGGAAAAGTGACTCCGTCATATCATCACTAAAATCCATAGGAGTCATTTTTAGTAATTCATCAGCATCATACCCCAGCAGCGCCGTAGCGCCTGCATTCGCATAGAAAATTCTATAATCCGCTGGATGAAACATAACGATGCTATCCAGCGTTAAATCTAATGTCTTCTTTAGTCCCACCAACTGTTTAACAGATCGCGAGAGATGTTTCTGCACTTTGTCCAGGGCAACAGCGACATCAGTTATTTCATCTGCATGCGCGCCGTTGTCGAGTTCCGGCAATTCGAGCGTATCACTCATGTTTTCAATATCGTAACCGCGAACAAAACTGGACAGCTTTTCCAGCCTAACGACAACCAGTCGACTAAATATAAAATACATGAATGTAGCAACTATAAACGTCTTAACTGCATTCAATCCCAGTATTGTCCACGCATCACTAATAAGTCGCTTGTATATTGCCGACAAATTGGCTTCAAGATATGTTTCACCAATAGTTAACATTCTATTGTTGTACCAATAATGCAGGGGGAATGAGCTGCTAACGACGTTGGATTCGGTAAGTTCACCGCGACTGGAATAAACCTTACCGTCCACCCGAACCTCAACATATTCAATATCGGGCAATCCGACTATTCCTTCAAGAATAGAGTTTAATTGAATCTTATCATCCAGCCAAACAGCATTTTTAATACCCTCTCGATACCCAATATTAATATTCTTAATGTTAGTGTTCAGGATAGATTTATCTACAACATACTGGTGGTACAGCTGAATTATTGTGACAATTGCAGTAACCACAGAGCTGAATAAAATAATATATAAAATTAATTTTTTGGATATTTTATGTAACTTTCTTGAGCTGGGCATGACTTTTCAGGCAATAATTTTAACGAAAAAATAAATTCAAATGATCAACAACTCACTTTACGAACGAGGGAAGCGTCCTCTCTTTGATTTTCTGATACGTGCCATCCTGTTTCATTTTTTTAAATACCGTAGTAATCTTTGGGACGAGGCTTTTATGTTTTTTATGCATATACATAAACATATTTTTTTCAGCAATGGGCGCGCCTATTATATGCGCATTAGCGTTCAGATGCTCATTCCACCAGGAGCCGCGATAGTATTCAAACATGATCAGTTCCACCCTTCCATTCATCAACAACCTGAATAGCTGCTCTGCGTTATTCACTATCGTCAGTGATTTCGTTTCAGGCAAGTTTTTTTCGTATATTAACCAGCCTCGTATGTATCCTACTGAATATGGCGCAAAACTGTCCCACCCTGAAACATCAATCTGTTTGGCCCGGCTGTAAGCAACAAACTTGAAAGTCACTACTGGAACGGGAATCATAATCAGGTTCTTGTATTTTTTTTCCATACCTGCGATGCGGCCTACTACACCATCATCTATACCTTTATTGGCGTTGATAATAGAACGAGCTGAAGGCAGGCGTATTACTTTCGCATCCAGCCCGATACGGGAAAATAGTTCGTTTACCAGCTCGCCATAAAAACCACCGCCGTCGGGACTAATAAACGGTTCAGCGGTGCCTGCATTTAAAGTTATTGTCGTACCTGCAAGGGAGTTTGGCGAACATGCCAGCGCAAATAAAAACAAAGACGTTGACCATAGCCAGCGGCGGTGAAATAAATATACAAAACAAAATGACGGGGCAGTTTTGTAGTCTAGTCCGGCGTTATCTTTCACCTGCGTTGCTCGCTCAATATACTGAATGTCAACAATTTAGATTTATTGGGTGGGTGTAAAACCATATTTCTGTTGCAGCCCGCCTTTGGGAAGGGGCAGGTAACTGCTTACTATCTTGGAATTATAGCCAGTTTTCTGATCCTTTTCTTACAGGAAAAGTGCCAATCTTGAACTAGCAAGATAAGGCGGGGCCTTCGATATTTCTGGAAATAAGTAATATCCGTACCGCGAGCAACCCAGTTGATGAGTTTCTTTATATACGGCTCATGCAAATAAAAGCTAATTGAAACAACAGGATATACCACGCCTGAGGCAAGTTGTACCTTAGCACCTGAAAAATAATGATAATACGTCTATCGTATGGCTTCGCATTTTAGCGATTAGACTGGATGCATAGCCCGAGGCTTCCAGGAGTTTTTTCGACGCATATGGCGACGCTCCCAAATTCTACGAAACTTCAACTGAGCCACTTGCTCAAAGGTATTAAACGCTTTCGGTGAACATTCCATGGTCAGACAATGGCGGGGCCTGCAACATAACGCGGCAATCTTTTGTCTCTTGGGCCTGTTGTTAATGAGCGTTAACCAGGCGACAGCCCGGGAGTTACCATTGTTTGACGCCCATGTTCACTACAGCGAGAATATCTGGCAGGCAATACCCGCAGTAGATGCTATTAATCGTTTGAAGGAACATGGTATTCAGCGCGCCATCGTGTCCAGCACACCCGCTCACGGCGCCATCAAGCTATTCAAACAAAATCCTGAATTTGTTATACCCTTTTTGAGACCTTATCGCACCCCAGAGGACCGCCGGGACTGGTACACAAATCCTGATATTCTGGAATACGTCCGCGCCAACCTGGAAAGTAATCATTTTCGGGGCCTGGGAGAATTCCACTTGTTTGGCTCACAGGTCGATACTCCCGTCATGAAAGGCATTCTGGAATTAGCCAGAATGAAAAACCTGATACTGCTCGCCCATTCCAACCATGAAACGATTGACGCACTAATCAATGCCGCACCGACGCTAACCGTAATCTGGGCGCATGGAGGATTCGATGTTGATCCTGACATCGTAACTACCAAATTAAACCAATATGAAAACCTTTACGTCGAACTTTCCTTCAGGGAAGGCATCACGAAAAACGGTATATTAACCCCGGAGTGGTTCAGGATTTTCACGACCCACCCTTCACGCTTCCTGATCGGATCGGATACTTATACCGGACAGCGTTGGCTGCAATTACCAGACTTAACGGACAACTATCAAGGATGGCTGAAGCAACTACCCCGCGACATCGCTGAAGCCATTGCCTATAAAAATGGGGAACGTATTACAGCACAATAACCTGGTCGACGATTTAGGATAGTGCACGCTTCTGTGAGTAATTCGAAAGAGCGCAGCGTGTTCAGGGTGAATCAGTGGCGCAGGTCGAACCCGTTTAGATCAGGCCTTCCACCCATCAAAGTTACAGGTGCAATGCTCGGCCAGACCCTTCACCCGGATACTTGAAATGATTGGCGCCTGGATAGGCATAGCCATTGATTAAAACACGACGAGGGGAATTTGATGTGTTCTCGAAACTCGCGTGAATGGTATAGGGTCCAAAAAATAATACGGAACCGGCGGGTGCTGTAACTGTGACAATATTATCTTCTTCGAAGTAATCCGGCAGGTGGGAGTTATAATCATCTTCGTAGTCTAACGGACCAAAGTCTACCCTGCCCCACTTTGCACTCCCACTTAGCAACATCAGTGGACCGTTCTCGATCGTCATGTCATCCACGCATAACGCCGTTTGCACATAGCTGCCACGACCGTTGACGTCTTCCCATGTGCCGGGCCCCCGGTCACGATGTCCTATATCCTGGTGCCAGTCAAAACGAACGCCGTCACCCGGTCGCTTGAAATGCGCCTGACTCAGTAAGTGGTCTGCAGAATCAGAACCGAGCAATTGCAGGGCCGGCTCGAGAAGCCTGGAGTCCTCGCCGATCTTTAACAGTTCGGGCTGACAACCCCCGGCCCACACCACGCGCTTGATAATGACATCATCACTATCCTGATCCAGCACAAAGTAGGAACCATCGGAATGTTGGGTGGTTCGTAGCTGACGGGCTCGGTCTTGCAGATTGTCAAAGCAGCGCCGCATTACCTTGAGTTCCTGCGGACCAAACAGATCGGGGATGGTGATCCAGCCAACCTCGTAGAAATCATCAATTTGCTGCTGAGAAAGCCTCACTGGAACCTCTAACTCAAAGAAAGCTCCCGAAATTCATGAGAAAAATGAAAAACTTAGCCCAACACCTTCGGGCGATTCAGTGACAGGCGTAAAGCTCATTATATACTTAAATCGGACGCTACGGTTATTCTTTGAGCATTTTGGTCCAGTTAAAAATCGCCAATATCATAATTTCCGCGCCCGGTTCAGCTGATAATGACACAGGGCCTTGTGCTGATATTAATTCAGCAAACATTTGCCCGGCAGAACGTGGTGAGGCAGGAACGGTATCGTCTCGATACCTAACCTGCATGAAGCTTGCGGAATCCGGGTTAATTTTTCAGCGCTACTCAGTGGG
>JASFMT010000282.1:0-5408 GCA_050117455.1 Gammaproteobacteria bacterium
GCCAGTCGCCCCCAGCGTTACCCAATTACTATTATCATTGAGCATTAAGCCGGCACCGACCGTCACCGCGTTGTAATAAAAACCCAGCTCTGGTGCAGTCACTGTGACATCGATCGAACCGGCGCTCGTGGTAATAAAACCGGGTGTAGCAACCGACACCGATGTCTGTCCGGCATCCAAAGGTTCGAAACCCACACCGCCCGCCGCTATGGTAATCGGCGAAGAAGAGGTTCCGGGTTGAATATCCACAGCGACACTCATGCCACTACCTTCGGCAGTCACCAACTGACCCACACTGGCCACACTACTTGCAACAACCGCGGTAACAGCACTGGCACCGGACCGCACCCGTTGCGCGTTGATATTGCTGTTACCAGAAACAGGTATACCGACGTCCACGGTAAAGGTATCCAGTCCGGATAACGTGGTGGTGGACGTTTGCAGGGCATCAATGCGAAGCCCTGGTTGTACCACGTTAACTATCGCCGTACCGGAATTAAACCCCGGCGCGGAAGCAGTAAACGTCGCCGCCGCCGGGACATCCGCACCTTCAAAACCCTGTGCAACAAAGTAAAAAGAGTTTGTGCCATCAGGCACAAAGACGTCGATGTATTCAGTGCCCGCGGTATTCGTATCGGGCGCAACTAAAGCAACGGTGGGATCGCTGCTTTGAACACGAACGGTCACGCCGCCATGATTCGCCGTTTCCAGTACAACCCCGTTGCTGTTATCAGCCAACATCAAACCGGCGCCCACTATTGTTGTTCCATAATTAAAACTCAGCTCCGGCGACGGATTCACCGTAACATCGACCGTATCGGAAGTGATATTCGGGGCACTTACCAACACCGTTGTATTACATGGTAATGCCGCCGTACCCTGGTAACTGACCGTCGCTGTCGCAGTGACAAAACCCGGGTTGATCGTCACCGGCGATGTTACCGACACACACTGCGGATCAGCAGGGGTCAATGCAACGGTAACCGGCACCGGTGCTGCTGCGTCGCTTCCTGAACTCTGCAGGCGCACGGTGACATCAGCCGGGAATCCGGCACTGAAGGCAACAGAAGTTGGCACGACGTTCAATTCCGCGGTGACCGATACGCTGGCGAAGTCTGCGGCATAATCCGGGTTACTGGCATTAACGGTTACGGTTCCGGCAGCATGACCGGTAATGGCGGTATTTATAGAATGCGCACCTTCAGGAATAATGACTGTCGTGGAATCCAGCTGGGCTGTACCCGAATCGTTACTAACCAGGCTAACAGTAATACCTCCCGGTGGTGCCGGATCCGGCGCGATGGATATGGGAAAACTCACCGTTTGGCCCAACGGCACATTCAATGTCGTGGGTACACTGATCAGGTTTAGCGTAACACCTACCTCCAGCGTCCCCTCTTCAAACCCCGTCGCGTTGCCATGCAGGACAGTCGAACCCTCGGCAAAACCAGTCACCGTCACTTCACCACGAGTACTACCTTCGGTAATGAAAGTTGTGCCCGGTGATTCCACCGCCAACACACCAGCGTTGTCACTGGTAACGGTTACCGTGACACCGCCGGCAGGCGCCGGACTGGATAAAGTTACACCCACCTGTGCAGGCCGGCCTACGCCTACTAGAGCGGTATCAATCAGGGATAATGTTATAGCGGCCTGTGAAGCGGTAATCGTCACGGTTGATACTGAACTGTCATCGTAACCATCGCTGACTACCAGCTCCAGTTCATAGTCACCCATTACATCGGCGACAAAGGTGGGATCCACTATCGTTTCATCGGATAACGTTGCATTACTGCCCGCTGGCCGGGAGGCCATTGACCAACTGTAACTCAAGCTGTGACCATCAGGATCACTGGAGCCACTGCCATCCAGTGTCACGGTGTTGCCGAGGTTGACTGTTTGATCAGGCCCGGCATTAGCAATTGGTGCCTCGTTACCCGCGGTGACCATCACCGTATCCGGATCGCTATCGAACTGCGCATCGCTGACCACCAACTGTATTTCATAAACACCCATCACATCGGGGATCAAGGTCGGCGCCGCACTGGTTTCATTGGTTAAGGTCGCGTTACTGGCCGACGGTGAACTTATCAAGTTCCAGGCATAGGACAAGGGATCGCCATCAGGATCGCTGGAAGCCGTACCATCTAGATCCACCGCCAATCCCACACTGGCGTTCCGGTCGGCGCCTGCATTGGCAACCGGCGGCCGGTTTACCGTGATAACCACTACCGAATCCGGTGCACTGTTGACGGTGCCGTCATTGACAATCAACTGAACCACATAAGTACCGGCTGCGTCCACTTCGAACGCCGGGTTAACAATCGTGTTATCAGACAAAGTGGCCGAACTACCGGATGGCATCGAGACAATTGACCATACATAAGTTAGCGCATCGCCATCAACATCATTGGAATCGCCGCCATCCAGTATCACCGTATCGCCCACCAATACGCTTTGATCTGTTCCCGCATTGGCAACGGGTGGCGAGTTTTCCGTGGTAATGGTTATCGTATCCGGCGCGCTGTTGATGATCCCGTCATTGACAACAAGCTGAAGCACATAACTGCCGGGTTCGTCCACGAAGAACGCAGGATTCACAGCACCGGAATCCGATAAGGTTGCCGCGCTGTCAACCGGTTTTGATACGAAGGTCCAGGTATAGGTAAGGACATCGCCATCCGCATCACTGGAACTGCTGGCGTCCAACGTGACGGCGTCACCCACTAAAACGGTTTGATCGGGGCCCGCATTGGCCACCGGCGCGGTATTATCGGTCACGACAGTAACGGTATCGGCCACACTGTTTACCGTGCCGTCATTGACAATGAGCTGCAACACATAAGTTCCGAACACATCGACGTCAAACAACGGCATGACCGCGGTATTGTCTGACAATACCGCCGTACTTTCCGGCGGTAACGAGGTAAATGACCAGTTGAAGGTCAACAAATCGCCGTCCACATCACTGGAGTTACTGCCATCCAGAGTGACAGTGTCACCCACCGATATGTTTTGATTGGGGCCGGCGTTTGCCACCGGTGGAGTATTTTCCGTGGTGATGCGCACCGAATCGGCTACGCTGTCCACCATGCCATCATTGACAATCAGTTGCGCTACGTAGGCCCCGGGCATATCAATATCAAAGGCAGGATTAACCGCCGTCTCGTCCGATAGCATAGCCGTACTGCCGTCGGGCACGGAGGTAAGCGCCCAGCTATACGTCAGGCTATCACCATCGGCATCGTTTGACCCACTGCCATCAAGTCTGACGGTTTCGCCCACAGGGGCTGTTTGATCAGGACCGGCATCAGCGATTGGCGCTGAATTATCCGTGGAAACAACAACCATGTCCGGCGTGGAATTTACCATGCCGTCATTGACAATCAATTGCACGGTATAGGTGCCGGGCAAATCAACCACAAAGCTCGGCGTCACAGCTGCAGGATCAGAAAGTACTGCAGCACTACCCACCGGTACAGAACTCAATGACCAGGTGTAAATTAACGGATCACCATCCACATCACTGGAGCCACTGCCGTCCAGCGCGACGAAATCACCAATTAATGCCGTTTGATCAGGTCCGGCAACAGCCACCGGCGGGGAGTTTTCAGTGGTAATATTAACGATATCCGGTTTGCTATATATTTCACCATCATTGACGATAAGCTTAACACTATAAGTGCCCGCAACATCGACCACAAAAGAAGGGTTAACAGCAGTGGGATCTGACAATACCGCGGCACTTCCCGGGGGTATGTCTTTAAGTTTCCATAAGTACGTGAGATTGTCGCCGTCAGCGTCGCTGGACGCACTACCGTCCAGGTAAACCGTATCAGAAACCGAAGCAGTTTGATCGGGGCCCGCATTTGCCACAGGACGTCTATTGGTATCGCCCTTTTCCTTACATCTGCCTTCTACCTTTACCTTAAAGTCAAATTTCGAACCCCGTGGATTATGGAACCGGATTTTTCTTTTAAAGGATTTTTCACCGGGTTTTATATCCTTATGCCGTGACTTATGACGGTAATTAAAATAGGGCCTACCATCGCGCAATTTACCATCCGGATTGGCGACTTTAACATCATCATCGGAGATTGAATCAATCACCAGTCGAACTGTCCCCCGAAAAGTCCTTTTCGATGAGTTTTCTATCTCGACATCGGCGTGGGATTCACGCTTGGCATGATCATAGACCGGGCTGCTTTTTTTAGTCACAACGTCCCGTGTCAAATCTTCCGCCCATGAATTCACGCAAGAAACAGAAAATAAAAACATAACCGCAAGGATTAGTTTGTTTAGTGCCAAAAACTTCATCACCGTCTCCCTGAACAGGTATTTTATAGTCACGCAAATTCTCAAAGTTTCATCAATAACACGGAGAGCACTTAAATTAACCTGGGAGGGACACTTAATGCTGTTCCGAATACATCTGACAAAAATATAACCACAACCATCTCAGTTGCAGGAGACCCTGGATCCTTCACAAAAGCGACAATGCACAAAAAAACTTTATCACCATTCGCCGTAGGCATCACATAAAGGGCTGCGCATTTTCGCCAACTCGGTCACAAAAAGGGCTGGAAACTGAAAACGCGTGTCAACCATTCATAACCTGGTCAAACGATAGCGCTGTGTTTTGGCGGGGATTCAATAATGACGGGGAGAAACACTTAAATAAAGAGCAGCTTTGTTACGTCTACATTGCCGGCTCCCATGCTCTAAAAGGAGTAAAACGTAATGCTTAGTTGAAGACCGTCAACATTCCGTGATACTCACCGCGAGCCCACCTAAAGATGTCTCTTTATATTTTTGCGACATCTCCATTCCGGTTTGCTTCATCGCGGCGATGCAGTTATCCAATGGCATAAAGTGATGGCCCGTGCCATGAATAGCCAGGGAAGCAGCGGTAAACGCCTTGATAGCACCAAAGCCATTGCGTTCGATACAGGGAACCTGAACCAGGCCGCCCACCGGATCACAGGTCATCCCTAAATGATGCTCCAAAGCAATTTCCGCGGCGTTTTCGATTTGTGGCGGCGTACCACCGCGTACAGCGCATAAACCCGCGGCAGCCATTGCGGCGGCCGCACCCACTTCACCCTGGCAACCGACTTCCGCGCCGGAAATGGAACTGCGATGTTTTATGATGCCACCTATGGCGCTGGCAGTGAGCAGAAATTGGCGTACCTGATCTACGGTACCGTGCTCATGATGAACCAAATAGTAAAGTACAGCGGGAATGACCCCAGCCGCACCGTTGGTCGGCGCGGTAACGACCATATGACCGGCGGCGTTTTCTTCGTTGACCGCCATGGCATAGGCACATAACCAGTCATTCACCGTTGCTTTATCCGGATCGTCCTTTAACTGTTCATACAATTTTTTTGCGCGCCGGGGTAAATCAA
>JASFMT010000283.1:0-5408 GCA_050117455.1 Gammaproteobacteria bacterium
GCCGGTGAAGGCCGCCCCGTTAATAGCGTAGCTGCTGCCAGCACTGATGCTGATGGGCGCGGCGGTGTTGATGCCGCTGATCAACACGCTGTTGGAGGTGATGAGTGTACCGGGGGTGACATTCGTTCGAGGCGCGAAACTAAAGTCGTCCGGGGTGGTATCCGGCGGTATTGTCGTCACACTAAAGGCTTCTGTGACGCTCCCCACGGTCAGGCTGGCGATCGTTGTGTCGCCCGGCAGGCTGGACGAGGTATGGCGTACTTGCACCGTTTGACCGTTGGTAATGGTCCCGGCGGCGTTGGTAAACGGGCCGCCGTCGATCGCATAATCACCGTCGACGATGCTAACGGGTGTCTCGGTATTGATCCCGGTGATGGTCACGGTTTCGGACGTGACGGGTGTATTCAGTGGCGCGTTGGTTTGCGCGGTAAAGCTAAAGGCATCGGGCGTGGTGTCGGCCCCGGCCGTCGACACGCTAAACAGGCGGCTGACCCCGCCAATGGTCAGTGTCGCATTAACGGTGCCCGGCTGAGTAGCGGGCGAGGTTACGCGCACTTGCACGGTTTGCCCGTTGGTGACAGTGCCAGGGTCGGCGGTAAAGGCCCCGCCATCAATAGCGTACTCGCCGCCACTGATCGTGATGGCGGTGGCGGTGTTGATGCCGCTGACGGTGATGGTGTTGGAGGTGATGAGGGTACCGGGGGTGACATTCGGTTGCGGCGTAAAACTGAAGTCATCGGGGATGGTGTCCGCTGCCAGGGTGGTGACGTTGAACCGGCCGCTGATACCACCGACGGTCAGCGTGGCGCTGGTGGTGGCACCGAAACTGACCGCGGCGATCTGGCGCAGTTGCACGGTTTGGCCGTTGGTGATGTACCCGGTGGTGGCGGTAAACGCCCCGCCGTCGAGGGCATACTCCCCGCCGCTGATACTGATCACCGCCGGCGCCGTGAGCCCGGTAATCGTGAGGGTGTTGGAGGTTTGCGTGCTGTTGCGCGGTACATCCGTTTGCGCGTTAAAGACGAAGCCATCCGGGGTGGTGTCAGCCAGCGCGGTGACCACGGTAAAGTCGCGGCTGACGGTGCCAATGGTGACGGTGGCCTGGGCCACGGTGGCGTAGTCAGCCGACGAGGTGACGCGCACCTGCACGGCATCGCCGTTGTTGAGGGTGCCGGCTGCCGTGGTAAAGGGGCCGCCGTTAATGGCGTATTCCCCATTATCATCACTGCTGATACTGATGGTGGTGCCATCATCAATGCCGGTAATGAGTTGACTGGCGGAGGTGATGAGGGTGTTACGCGCCACGCCCGTTTGCTCGAGGAACTGGAAATCCCCCGGCGTCGTCATGGCCTCGCGGGTGGTCACCCGATAGACCTGGCTGACCCCGCCGAGGGTGACGGTGGCGTCACGACTGGTGTTGGGGGTCTCGGCCGAGCGCACCTGCACCCAGAGCTGTTGGTCGTTGTGGATGACCCCGGCAGCGTTGGTGAAGCTATTGTTGTCGAGGCTGTAATACCCGCCCTCGATGTGAATGGGCGCGGGACTGTCCAGGCCGGTGATGGTCACCGGCTCGGACACGATAAACGTTTGCAACGGCGCATCGCTTTGCGGCTGCAAGGTAAACGCATCGGGCGTGGTATCGGGGGTGACAATGGCATCCTGCCCGCCCACGGTACGATAAAGATCCAGAAAGCGTTCCCCGGCCACGCGGGTGTCGGTGGTGTACAACGGGGAGGTGGTTTCCACGTCGGTTAACAACGCGGCGCGGCTGACAATCCGGTCCTGGATTTGCTGGGGGGTATCGCCGGGATCGACGGTCCAGGCGATGGAGGCGGCGCCGGAGACCAGCGCGGCGGCATAGCTGGTGCCGCTTTTTAAGCTATAGCCGTGCTCGGTGCTTAAGGTGATCACGTCTTTACCGGGGGCGTACAGGTCAACATATTGTTGGTTGCTGCATTGGGGCTGGCCGGCGTTGTCCCACTGGGCCAGTTGGTTGTCGATGTCGGTGGCCCCCACCACCAGCAGGCCGGACTGCAACGGCGTGCCGTCATCACACAGGGCGCTGGCACTGTTATAGGCGGCGGGGTAAATGTCCGTTTGCTGGCAACTGGCATCGCTGGGATTGCCCGCCGCGGCGACAATCAACCGGCCGCTGTCGATGGCGTTACACAGGGCCTCTTTGAGCTGCCCGTCGATATCCGCCCGGGTCCCCGCGCTGATGTTGATGACCCGCACGTCGGGCTGACCCAGGCTGGCGGCAATCAGTTCGTTCAGCTTGTATTGACTGCCGGCCCGGCCTAAAAAGCTGTAGGGGTGCAACCGGGTGTTCCAGGCCACGCCCACCATGTCGCCGCTGGAGTTGCGCCGTGAGCCAATGAGCCCGGCCACCCCGGTGCCGTGGTCGATGGGGTCGTCGTTATATAAGGTGCTGTCGCAGTCCAGGTCCCCCGATCACCGCCACGCCGCGCTGGGGATCACCGCCGCCGGCCAGCGCCCAGGCCTGCGGGGCACGCACCCGGTCGAGGTACCATTGGCAGTCGACGTCCACTGCACCGTCGCACAGTAACGAGGTTTGGGTCGGTGAGGGCGGGGGCGCCAGGGTCTGGGCGTTGGGAAAGGCCGCGGCAATATCGGCGTGCGCCACTAACGTGTCAATGGCGGCATACACCCCGGCCGCGGTGCCATCGCCGTCGATCTGCAGCAGGTAGTGGCGCTGGGTGGGAATGCAACCCACCACGTGGCCGTTGACCGTGGCGGCCACCGCATTGATGCGATCAAGATCCGGCGGCACACCGTCTGCCGTGCGGATCAGCACTTCGTTGGCGAAGATCGCGCCGGCCCCATTGGTATCGGGCACGGCCTGCGCCGGATCGGACGGGCGGGTGGTGGCCGGACAGCCACTGATCCAAAAGGCCGACGCCGAGGAGGTGAAGGTCGCGCCGTTATGGGTGGTGCGCGCCCGGTAGCGTTTTTCGGTGGCCAGCGCACTATCAATCATCAGCGTGGCGGTGTACATGCGATCGCCGCGCTCGCGATCGGCCAGTCGGCCATCATCGCGCAGTTGCGCCACGCCCGAGGCCAGCACGTTACCCTCGGCGTCCACTTCATCGAGCAACAATACCGGCGGCGCCGCCGTGCCGTTGATCAACGACAGGAAGGTCACTTGCGTGGCCTGGGTGGAAGGTGGAATGACGGCGGGATAGGCCGCGGGCGTGCCCAGCGTTAACGTGCTCGTCGGTTGCGGGCCTTGCGGCGGACCCCCACCATTGCCACCGCCACCGCCACCGCCTCCGCCGCCACAGCCGGACAGCACCAGCACACTGAACAACAACACCAATGCCGCCAGCCAATGACCGGCTATTCCTCCCTCACCTCGCACGTGTTTCTCCCTTCCCCTGAGTATCTTTGTTAACCAAAGATAAATGTAATCAATTGATTCCGTCTTTGATTTAGACCGAGTTAACGGAACGGATCAAACAAAATCAGTTTAAGCAAAATAGTAACGTCAGGACGCCGACAACGTTATAACCATCAGCACGGTAATACATATCCCGACCGAATACAGAACTCTACCGGTTATAGTTCGAATTACTGTTAGCAATACAAACAACATTGCTCAGTAATGCTTGTCCCCGGATTGTACGCATTCCACTGGCATTAAAACAAACCCAGACAGCTTTTTTGTGCATATTACAGAGAGGAAGAGAAAGATAGTAAAACCCAGTTGCTCATGTTTTACAACGAAATTGCTGCAAAACTATACAGACAGGGTTGCTGGCTTATAGTACTAATGAGCCAGTTGCGTTATAGTTTTTTCTTGCTCAACGATACGTAAAATGCGTGCGCAACGCAATACCTTGTAGTAGATAACAACAAATTGAAACAATAATACAAACACAACAAAAATCTTAATATGAACCTTAACAATTACAGTCTGGTTTCAAAAAATCTGCATGTCTTCTCAAACATTGTATATACCGTTATAAGATGCTCATTTTCAAAAGAATTGTCACAAAGTTTTACGGCAGTTTTACTGTTAGCGACCCCATGGTCGTTATCGGCGTTAACATTGAACGAAGCTGTCAACGCGGAACTGGACACTATCGGTTCAGCACCCTGCGAACGTTTACTAGGCACTGATCCGGTAACTGTACTATCCGGCAATCTGGCAACAATTTGTTCAAGGGCAGTGCCGCTTGGTAACGCACCGCAGTCTTCAGCCACTGGCGCCGCCACGCTTAGTAGCATGTCATCCAGTGCCGCAGCCCAAACGCAAGATCAGGAATTACGCGAAGAAACCCAGCTCGGATCGCAATGGACGCTGTTTTTGACGGCGGAATTTGAACAACTGGACCGTGATGTTACTGATGCAGCTGACGGTTTCGATTCAAATGCGGCACGGTTGCTTGCTGGTACCACGTACGCGCTCAACCCAAATGCTAATATGGGATTGGCGTTTACCACACAACGCCACAGCGGTGACTACACCAATGGTGGTGATTTTGAAGCCAATACCAATGGCATTCGCTTGCTGGCCTCCTGGTATGTATCAGATCGTGCTTTTTTACAGGCAAACGCAGGCTACGACAAGGTATCGTCAGAGCGCTCCAGAGCAGCTGCATTTGAAGAGTACCAAAATGGCGGGTTGATATTCTTTCAAGAAGGACAACCCATATCTGATTTCGACTACAACCAAACCGAACTATCACTAGTCGCAGGCTACGAGTACTCATGGCAAAGCGTAACTTTAACGCCACAACTTGGTATTACCTGGCTTAATATTGACTACGGCACGTATAGCGAGACAGATGATTCCGGATTGGCGCTTACCTATCACGACGACGAGCGGGAATCACTGCAAAGCGCATTGGGCTTGCAGGCAACTATGGCTATTGGCGCTGGTTTCGGCGTGGTGATCCCCCAACTGGATTTGCATTGGATCCATGAATATGAAGATAAATCGCGGGAAGTAAATGTGAGCTTTACTCAGGACACCCGGTCCGCGCAATTTGCCTATGACACAGAAGCCGGCGACCGTAACTTTTTTGAATTAGGCGCTGGGGCCTCGTTTGTTTTTTCTCACGGGAATCAGGCATTTGTTCGTCTGCAAACGCTATTGGGCCACGAGTTCTATGACAATTATATCGTTGCTGCGGGCGTCAATATCGAGCTGTAATTTTTTCTAATATTGAGACCGCCGAGATTCTAGCCAGATTCGACGGTACAGCACGGCACCGTGACAAATATACGTCGCGCCGGCCATCAGCAACTGGTGGCCTATTAATATCCAGCGCTTTATAATGACTGATTTCAGTACATAAACAATACCCACACTCTATACTGATCGCGACTCGAACCTTTGCACCAAACCCTCAGGGGAATTAATGTCGCAAACGATGGAACGGTAA
>JASFMT010000284.1:0-5405 GCA_050117455.1 Gammaproteobacteria bacterium
AGCGTAGAAGCTATTGACAAACTGGACCAGCGAGCCGCGATCAATTTTCAACTGGTGCCTTTCTCGCAAGCGTCCGCAACACCGGTGAGCATACCCAAACCGGCAACACCCCCGTCGATTTCCGATCCGGTCGACATACCATTCGGCAATTACCATGCACTGATTATTGGAAACAACCATTACGCGAACTATCCCAGACTTGAATCCGCCGTTAACGACGCCAAAACGGTAAACCGGGTTCTCAGTGAAAAATACGGTTTTGAAACCACTTTATTAATTAACGCTGACCGATACTCGATACTTTCGGCGTTGAGCGAGCTCCGCAAATCACTGATCAGTAGCGATAACTTGCTGATTTATTATGCCGGTCACGGCGAACTGGACAACTCCAACGAACGGGGGCATTGGTTACCTGTCGATGCCGAACCCAATAACCCGGCCAACTGGATTTCCAACACGGACATTACAGACATTATAAATACCATGAACGCCAAGCATGTGATGGTGGTCGCCGACTCCTGTTATTCCGGGGCGCTCACACGTTCTTCCCTGGCACGACTGGCACCGGATTTGCCGGACGAGCTACGGATGAAGTGGTATAAGGTAATGGCCGCCACTCGTTCCCGCACGGCATTGACCTCCGGTGGGTTAGGCCCGGTACTCGACAGTGGCAGCGGCGATCATTCTGTATTTGCCAGGGCGTTTGTCGACACGTTACAAAACAATGACAATATACTGGAAGCTTTTAGCATATTCCGGCATGTCTCCAACAAAGTTGTCAGTGATGCCGCCAAGTTGAATATCGAACAAACGCCCCAGTACGCGCCTATTCGTCACAGCGGACACGAAGCTGGCGAATTTCTGTTTGTTCCCGTAAGACTGCAAAAACAATCTTGACGGCAACAATTTCAGAGGAAACAATCCAAAATTTTGTTCAAATGTCCTTATTTAAATAAATAACATTGAAAGACCAATAAGCCCCAGGAAAATCGCGAAAATGCGCCTGAGATGCCGGGTAGACAAGCGATGCGCCAGCTTCGCACCCAACGGCGCTGCCAATACCGTGGCAACGGCAATACCCAGAAACGCCGGCCAATATATAAAGCCAATGGCATTGTCTGGCAAATCAACAGCTGGAGGCACCAGCACGATGAAACCGAGACTGCCGGCCAGGGCGATGGGCACACCGCAGGCGGCTGATGTGGCCACCGCTTTGTGAATTTCCACGTTACACCACGTCAAATACGGAACCATCATGGTACCGCCACCGATTCCGACGACAGCGGATACCAGACCGATAGCACCACTAATTACACCCAGTTTTGGAGTCCCGGGTAAAGTGCGCGCCGGTTTAGGTTTAAATTCAAGGTACATCTGCAGTGCAATGATGATTTCAACAACCGCAAAGATGATTTTCAATTGTGCGCTGGGGACCCGCGATGCAACAAAAGCGCCGGCCAGCGCACCGGCCGCAATAAAGGGTGCTATTCGACCGGCCAGGTTCCATTGCACGGCGCCGTGACGGTGATGGGCTATAACGGAAGATAGTGACGTCACAATGATTACAGCGAGGGAAGTGCCTACCGCCAGTTGCATCAACGATGTGGACGTAACATCGAGCAGAACAAAAATATAGGCCAGCGCCGGGACCACAATGAGACCGCCGCCCACACCGAATAACCCGGCACACAGGCCGGCTATGACTCCCACCAGCAAATAAACGGGCAGGAAACCGAACGTTGTCACGCGCTACTGAATCCAGACGGTTTTGACATTAACAAACTCGTGCATACCATGATGAGACAGCTCACGGCCGTATCCGGATGCTTTAATGCCGCCAAACGGCAAGCGCGGATCACTCTTTACAAAACCGTTCACGAACACCGATCCTGCCTGTACCTTTTTGGCAAATGCCTCGGCGCGCGCGGTATCTTTGCTCCACACATTAGCGCCCAATCCGAATGTTGTATCGTTGGCAACCTGCAATGCTTCGTCCTCATCGCGCACGGTAATGACGATTGCAACAGGCCCGAAAAATTCCTCACTGTAAGCACGCATACCCGGTTTGACATCCGCCAGAATCGACGGTTGATAATAGGCACCGGAACCATCCACCACCTGGCAACCCGTTACCGCGGTAGCGCCCGCCTTGATACTGTCGGTCACCTGCTGATGCAGATCATCGCGCAAATCAATACGGGCCATGGGTGCCAGATCCGTGTTCCGGTCCATGGGGTCGCCAATTTTCATAGCTTCCACCGCGTTTTTGAATTGTGTCAGAAACTCAGCGGCGATGGACTCCACCAAAATAAACCGTTTGGCAGCAATGCAGCTTTGTCCGCTGTTGAGGTATCGGGAGGTCACCGCGTTTTCCACCGCAGCGGGTATATCCGCATCGTCCAATACCACGAAGGGATCGGAACCGCCCAGTTCCAGCACGGTTTTCTTCAGATTGGCGCCGGCCTGTGACGCCACCTGGCGCCCCGCCGGTTCGCTGCCGGTGAGGGTCGCCGCCGCGATGCGGGAATCTTCGATCACGGACTCAACCTGCGAGGCACTGATCATCAGGGTCCGAAACACATTTTCCGGAAAGCCCGCTTTTCGAAACACCGATTCGATGGCCAATGCGCATTGAGGCACATTGGAAGCGTGTTTTAACACACCGGTATTACCCACAACCAATGCCGGCGCCGCAAAGCGAAATACCTGCCACAGGGGAAAATTCCAGGGCATGATCGCCAGCACAGTACCGATGGGTTGATAACAGACGTAACTTTTACCGGCGTCAGTTTCGATGATTTCATCGGCGAGAAACTGCGGGCCATTATCGGCGTAGTACTCGCAGACCAGGGCGCACTTTTCCACTTCCGCTTCGGCCGCCGTAATGAGCTTACCCATTTCCCGGGTAATGGTTTGCGCCAGTTCCTTCTTGTCTTCCCGCAATTGTGCCGCTGCCTTGCGCATCAGGTCACAGCGTTCCTCCAGCGATGTCGCCGCCCATGAGTCATTGGCATCGGCAACCGCTTGTAACGCATCATTTAAGGTATCCGCGTCCCAGGTGTCGTACGTCGCCAGGGTTTCGCCGGTGGCGGGATTCACTGATTGAAAGGCCATAACAGTATCCTTTTGCGATCAACAGGTTAATACTCAAGTATAATGATTACGGACTATTTTGCAGTAATCGCGGCCCATCGGCGCTGATTATTCGCAATTCGGCGCCATCGTGAGCAGTTTTTAACCTTCATACCAAGGGGCTGCTGACGCATACCAGACTTGACGCCTTCGCGTTTGTTACGGAGAATTCCGCACAATCCAGCGAACAATGACTATAGTTTGTATCCATTTAATAAAACAGCGGGGAACCGATACGTGGCAGCAACCAAAAAGATTTGCATTCTGGGCGGCACTGGCTTTGTTGGACAACACATTGTCACCAAACTGGCAAAACAACATCATAAAATCAAGATCATCAGCCGCCACCGAGAACGCAACCGGGATCTGCTGGTGTTGCCGGAAGTGGAAATTGTATCGGCCGATGTCCATGATCCCCAGGTATTGAAAAATGAGTTCAGCGAACAGGATGCCGTCATCAACCTGGTGGGCATTTTAAACGAATCCGGCAAACACACCTTTGAACGGGCACACGTTGAGCTGGCCAAAAAAATCGCCGACGCCTGCGTGATGAAAGAAGTGCCGCGGATACTGCATATGAGCGCGTTAAACGCTGATGCTGACAAGGGTCCCAGCAAATATTTACGCAGCAAAGGCCAAGCGGAAAACATTGTCCATAAGATTCATACCGCCAACGTAACCAGCTTCCGGCCATCGGTTATTTTCGGGCCGCAGGACGACTTTTTTAACCGTTTTGCGAAATTGTTACGCATACCGCCCACCGCGGCACCCTTTCCCCTGGCGGTTGCCAATGCCCGCTTTGCCCCTGTCTATGTCGAAGATGTGGCACACGCCTTTACCGCGGCACTGGATAACAAAGCCACCTTTGGCCAACGTTATAATTTATGCGGTCCAAATATCTACACACTGCAGCAACTGGTGAATTACACCGCCGAGACCTGCGGCATCAAAAAACTGATTATTCCCCTGGGTAACACTACCTCGCGGTTAATGGCCATGGTCATGGGCCACGTGCCGGGCAAACCGTTTACCAAAGATAACTTTCTATCCAGCCAGGTTGACAGCGTATGTGAAGAAGAATTTCCCAAGATATTCGGCATTGAACCCACGCCACTGGAATCGGTGGTGCCAAAATACCTCGGCCGCAAAACCCAGCGTGACCGTTATTCAGACTATCGCCGAACATCGCGCCGGGTATGACCGAGTATGTGATTAATAATGTAAACGTTGGGAATATAAGGTTGTTATTAAGCGCTCAGGAGGCACGCCGGTCCTGATGGTTTTTCACAATACGGCTACATTCAGAGGTTAATTCAGCCACCAGCACGTCGATGCGCCCATATTGCTCCGACTTGATATCGGTATTGATTTTCCGGGCAATGTGACTGATTTCCGGAAAGCCGTAGTTTCCGCCCACGCCTTTCAGATTATGCGACAATGATTGCGCGGTGTCCCAATCCTGCTCAATGGTTGCGTGATGAATTTTATCGACAATACCCGGCAGGCCATTCACAAACTGCTGTAACAGTTTTTGGAATTCCGGATCATCGGCAAATTCATCACTCAGATAAGCACTGCGCGAGGTACTCGACGCTTTGTTACCCTTGAGGTAAGTCTTTAACATCCGGTAAAAACTGTTCAGGTCCACCGGTTTGGTGAGATAGCCGTCGGCGCCGGCGGCCAGGCAACGATCACGATCCTGCTTCATGGCATTGGCGGTTAACGCCACTATGGGAGTACGGTTTCCGATTTGCCGCAACCATTGGGTTGCTTCCAGGCCACCCATAACCGGCATCTGCATATCCATGAGTATCAAGTCAAAATCTTCTGACATGGCGTAATTCACCGCGATCTTGCCATTTTCAGCAATGGTAATCGATGCGCCGGTTCTGCGAATGTACATGGAAATCAACTGTTGGTTATCAAGACTGTCTTCCGCCAACAGTACCTTGCCGGTCAGGGCGTGAGGAAGTGAATTTTCAGACTGCTGAACCTCGTCGCGGGACGACAGTTCAGTACCGGCCACTTCATCAACCAGCTCGGTATCCTGTTTAATACCGGCGGATACCGTCACGATAAACTGACTGCCCTTGCCTTTCTCACTGTGGCAACTGATGTTTCCACCCAATTTTTGCGCCAGTTGCTGCGAAATACATAGTCCGAGACCCGTACCGCCGTACTTGCGGATCATCGATGTATCGGCCTGGGTAAAAGCATTAAAAATATTGCCCATCTCCTCGTGGGACATCCCGATACCGGTATCGGTTATGGTA
>JASFMT010000285.1:0-5367 GCA_050117455.1 Gammaproteobacteria bacterium
ATAATACTTGCCAAGGCAAATAATTCGCGGTTTATTGGTGCAGCACTTCGAATCACACCATGCTGGCAAAAGCAGCCAAATAGGAAACTTCACAATTGGACATAGATTTTTCAACAAATTCATGGTTATTGGCAACTCTTTTCATAATGACATTTACCACGATTCCCGTGAAAATTGGCGCGGATATATTTGGAGCACTCAACAATAAGCTCAAGCACTGCGCTATCGCAGTAGCCCTGGGAACAGCGGTTGCTATTTTATTGCTTAACTTTATCGGCGGTTTTTTAGCTCTCGTTTTATCATTTGTAGCAATTTCTATTATCTATTGGCAGGTGCTACAAATCTCATTTATCTGGTCGCCGATTTTCACGATATTTGTATTGCTACTTCAGTTTGCCATGATTCAGGGATTGGGGAAATTAGGCATTTTATTATCAAGTTAACCAGGACTTGTAGTGATGTGTAATTTTGTTATTGCACCCTGAAGCAGCTCCAGGCTTTTGTTGACTTATAAGGCACAACAGAGGAATAATTTGCTTTAGCAAATTATTCCTCTGTTGCTATTGTGCCGTTGCTCTCCGAAGTCAAAGCGATTGCTTTCTTAACCGCAGCGCATTAGTAACCACTGATACGGAACTGAAGCTCATAGCTGCCGCGGCAATAATCGGTGAAAGTAACAGGCCGAAAAACGGGTACAAGACACCAGCGGCAATGGGGACGCCCAACGAATTATAAATAAACGCAAAGAACAGGTTTTGGCGGATGTTGCGCATAGTGGCGCGACTTAAGTGCCTTGCCCGTGCAATGCCCTGCAAGTCACCTTTTACCAGGGTTACACCCGCGCTTTCCATGGCCACATCAGTGCCGGTACCCATGGCAATGCCAACATGGGCCTGCGCCAACGCCGGGGCATCGTTAATACCATCCCCGGCCATGGCGACAATACGGCCCTGTTGTTGTAGTTGTTTAACAACGTCGGTTTTCTGATCCGGAAGCACTTCTGCTTTCACTTCCTTAATACCCAGCCGGCTTGCCACTGCATTCGCCGTTGTCTGGTTGTCGCCGGTTAACATGACGACATGGATACCGTCTTTTTCCAGCTCCTTCACCGCATCCGGTGTGGTTTTCTTGATCGGATCGGCAATACCCAACAACGCTGCCGGTTTGTGATTAACGGCAATAAACATGACCGTTTGTCCCTGTTGGCGTAACTCGGTTGCTTTTTGTTCCAGATCACCGCTGTCAATACCTTCGCTTTTAAGTAGCTTAACGTTGCCCAACGCGATGCGCTTGTTTTCTACATTACCGGTCACGCCTTTACCGGTGACTGACTGAAAGTCATCAACCTCGGATAATTTGATATTTTGCTCCCTGGCACGCGCAATGATGGCGGCGGCCAGCGGATGTTCACTGTGACTCTCCAGGCTGGCGGCCAGACGCAATACCTCCTCTTCGTTGGCGCCGTTCAACGTTTCGATATTGACTAACTTGGGTTTCCCCTCTGTTAATGTCCCGGTTTTATCCACCACGATGGTATTAACCTTTTCCATGGTCTCAAGCGCTTCGGCGTTTTTGATCAATACACCCAGCGTCGCGCCACGCCCGGTACCCACCATGATGGACATGGGCGTCGCCAGCCCCAATGCGCAGGGACAGGCAATGATTAACACCGCGACGGCATTGACCACCGCATGTGCCAATCGGGGTTCCGGGCCCCAGAAGCCCCATACAATGAGCGTGATAACCGCGACAATAACGACGGCGGGGACAAAGTAACCGGCAACGATATCCGCCAGTTTCTGAATGGGAGCCCGGCTGCGCTGCGCTTCACTGACCATCTGCACGATTTGCGCAAGCATGGTGTCGTTACCTACCTTTTCTGCGCGCATCAACAAGCTACCGGTGCTGTTGATGGTGGCGCCAATAACTTTAGCGCCTTCGGTTTTTTCCACGGGTATGGGTTCACCGGTCACCATGGACTCATCCACGGAACTGGAACCGGATACCACCACACCATCCACCGGTATTTTTTCACCGGGGCGTACCCGCAACTGGTCACCGGATTTCACTTCATCCAGTGACACGTCCACTTCCGTTCCGTCTTCTTTTACCAGGCGCGCGGTTTTCGGCGCCATTTCCAGTAACATTTTAATGGCGGTGTTGGTGCGGCTACGGGCGCGCAACTCCAGCACCTGGCCCAGCAATACCAAGGTGGTGATCATGGCTGCCGCTTCAAAATAAACGGCCACGGTACCCGCCTCGCTCACCATCGTCTCCGGAAACAAGCCGGGAAATAACAGCGCCACTACACTATATATCCAGGCCACGCCCACGCCGAGCGCGATAAGGGTAAACATGTTCAAGCTGCGGTTGACCAGTGACTGCCAGCCCCGCTGGAAGAAAGGCAAACCGCCCCACAACACCACGGGCGTTGCCAGGATAAATAACAGCCATTGCAGTGGCTTGGGATCTATAAACCGGTCGGCTATTTGCGGCGCGAGATCATGGGTCATGGCCATGATGAAAACCGGAATTGACAGCCCCAGGCTGACCCAAAAGCGTTTCGACATATCCCGTAGTTCAGCGTTGTCTTCTTCCGCCGCCACGGTACGCGGCTCCAGCGCCATACCGCATTTGGGACAACTACCGGGATGGTCCTGCACAACCTCGGGATGCATGGGACAGTAGTATTCGGTTTTGCTTGCGGGTGCACTTCCCCCCACCGGTTCCAGCGCCATGCCACAATCGGGACATGCTCCCGGACCTTCCTGTTGCACTTGCGGATGCATAGGACAGGTATATAGATTGCTTCTTTCGCCCGGTTCCGCTGCCGATGCCTGATGCGTATGGGGGTGTGCGCCATGGTCTCCACTATCTGTTTCTCGCTGCTCCAGAAAGTGTTCCGGAGATTCCTTAAATTTATGCAGGCAATGGGTACTGCAAAAATAGTAATCCTGAGAATGATATTGATAGTGGTGCTCACTATTCTCGTCCACGTTCATTCCGCAAACGGGATCCGTGTGGTTGACCGCGCGATGATGATCATGCTTGCGTGCCGTATCCATTGTGATATTCCTATAGCCAGGTTCGTTATCTGGGTTCGTTAGCTCTGTGCATTGGTATGGTTGCGTCGATACTTTCAGATGTCCTGTCAGGCGTCCTGTTCGTCGATGGCTTCTATCAAATGACAAACAGAGTGACCGTCGGGAATACCATCGGGCATCTGTTCCCATCGGGCCAGCGCCTCTTCCATCCGGTGCTGTAACACCATTAACTCTTCAAGCTTTCTGCGGTTTTCGTGGATGCGTTCCTGGATAATCTCCCGCACCTGTGGACAGGGAGAATTACCATGGTTGGCGACATCGAGAATGTCCTGGATTTCCCTTAACGTGAAGCCAAGGTTTTTCGCCTGACGGATAAAACGCACCCGCTGGCGGTCGCCACTTTTAAAAAGTTTATAACCATTGCTTTTGTCACGTTCGGGCTTCAACAAACCGATACGCGTATAGTGCCGTATGGTATCCGTCGTTACACCGGTGCCCACAGCAAGTTGGTGTACGGTTAACATGGCTATCACTCCCCGTTTTTCTAAACCTGTTATGATTATAAACGTGTGTGTAACACCCAGGTCAAACTGCCAGGTGCATTATCCTCTGCACAATTGACTTTAATCATGCCACTCCCCTTAAACATCAGACTATCGTCTAAGCAGCTGGAATACACAGCAAAACATGGTATTAACCTGCTGATTTACAGGTTTTTTTGCTGAAGTTGAGGCTATTGGAAGTGTTCGAGGCCAGATTAGCCGGAACATCCCGGTAAATCAGGCACTTGTAAGCGGTGAAAGATCCGCCAGCGACTCGGTTGCCGAATCGCCGGCTTCAGACGTATCCGGGATAATGCACGGAATTTAACAGTGAAGGAGGAAAACAGACTACGGTGGGCAAAAAAAACGGTGCCTATGCATTGGCGGCGCTCGCATAATGCGTCGCGAACTCACCGTACTTTTTATCCATGCCCTTAATATGAGAGCCCATCCACTTATTGAGGAACATGAAGAATTTGTCTGGGACCGTGTCGTAACAACGCTGGTATTCATCGATCAGCTGTGACAGGGTTGTCAGTAGTGCGCGGTGAATAACTGAATGATTGCGCAGACCTTCGTATTGAATGGATTCCATGTAGCTTTCTTCCGCGGCAAAGTGAAACCGCGCAAAATCAAAAAACCTGTTCATCTGGTCCAGTATGTCTAATTTGCCGCTGCCGTTACGACTCAACTGATAAAGATCATTGATCATGTTTACCAGCGTTTTGTGTTGTTCATTCATTTCTTCCACGTTAACGTCATATTCTTCGGACCAGACAATCAATGGCATGGTTATCTCCAACTGTAGGAATTTCGGCTTGATGACATCTTAATATAATTATTATTATCGGAGTTAACAGCCAAATAGAAACCTCCATGGTTAGAAATTCTTTTGAAGAACATCAAAAAACAAAAAATCTCTCTCCAATGAACCCGCCTATAGTGTGATACGCATCACATTTTCATGTAGCATCTAAACAACCTAACGAACTATTTATAACTCAGGCTTCGAGTATTTTAATTGGTACAATGGTGATTTTTGGCACCGACATAGAAAAATGTCGCCCGAAATGACTACTATGACGGCATACTGAAATAAAATGTCGCGCCTTTACCCGGCTCCCCTTCGGCCCAAATCCGCCCGCCGTGACGCTCAATAACTCGGTGCACGGTGGCAAGACCTATACCCGTACCTGGATATTCATCATAGGCCACCAGCCTCTGAAAAGGCCGGAATAATTTTTCCAAATACTGCATATCGAAACCAATGCCATTATCCCGGAAGAAATAGACCTTTTCGTTACCCCTTTGGATCTGACCAAATTCTATTTTAGTAACCTCATTGTTAACAGTGTACTTCAAGGCGTTACTTACAAGATTTGTCACCACCACATCCATCAGGGTGTCGTCACCCTCAACATAAATATCCGGCTCTATATTGACATCGATCTTCCGGCCATTGACGGGCCCATCCAATCTGTCTATGACAGCCTGGACCTTGGCACTTAAGTTGATTTTGCTTTTCAATATCTCACTGCGGTTGATCCGTGACAGTTCCAGCAAGTCATCGATTAGTTCGCCCATCCGCTGGGTCGCATGCCGAATTCGTGACAGACTGGATTTGCCGTCTTCATCCAGCACATTACTATAGTCTTCCTGTAATATTTGGCTATAGCCGTCTATAGCCCGCAGGGGGCTTCGCAAATCATGTGATACCGAATAAGCGAATGATTCCAGCTCTTTGTTTTTATCTTCCAGATCCCGCGTACGCCGCGAAACCA
>JASFMT010000286.1:0-5359 GCA_050117455.1 Gammaproteobacteria bacterium
GGTATATTCAACGCCTTCGAGCGCTACGGATTGGGAGATTGCATAGGTTGTAAACAATGGGCCAAGTGCATAACCGGACATTAAAACACCGGTAGCCAGTCCACGTTTATCGGGAAAACATTTTTGAACCAGGCCGGTAACACCGATAAAAGATACACCAGCTCCCAGGCCGCCCAATATTCCATAATAAATGTAAAGTTCTAATAGCGAACTTGCATAGCTGGCGAGTACCCAGCTTCCGCTACAGGTTAGCAATCCTACTGCAATGATGTTTTTCGATTTGAACTTGTCGTGCAAATAACCGGCAAGAGGCGTGATGAAAGTCATGCAAACGACGACCAGTGAAAACACCACTTGCAATTCACTCAACGGCACCGCGAACTTTGCCAACAGAGGTTGAACAAACAAAGCCCATAAATATTGAGGAGCGGAAATGATAACCAGAACGGATACAGACAACCCCAGTTGCAGCCAACGGCTTGTTAGAATTTTCATGACGGGAAGTGTAGTCGGTTTGTAAATATGCTACAAGATGATCAAGGTCATGTTTTAGCTTGTTGAGATTAACGGCCTGGTTGTGTAAATAAAGTCTTACATTCTTCTGCGTTCTATAAAGAGTGTCCAATACTAAAAGCTGACTTCTGTCATGTTTTTAGTCGACAATTACCTATCGAATTGTGGGTGATAATTATAAAGGGCTTGATCGCTGCAATTCGCAGTGATGAGGTACACGGCAGGGCGCTTTAAGAAAGGGGTTTTGTAAGTATAAAATGTACATTTTTTGGCGCTTTAGTACAATGCCAAAATAGAGTGATGGAGTAATATGAAATTTATTGAGCCAGATGTCTGCAACAATATTTGCGGCTTATTTTGAAACTGCAAATACATAAGTTTGTAAACTGGACTCTGGTGATGTTAATAATTTCCCTGTCGTTATTTTAAACCTATTCTCTACTATAAGTTTCAGCCAATTTGATATCATAAAGTAGTTTTTCCCGGTAACCTTTGTTATCCAGATAGGGATAGGCTTTGGCCCAGCTACGGGGATCGAAATCCGGGTTTGACAGTTTTGCCTCGATAATCATCCAGCCAGCGTCATCATAGCGTCCGAGCTGTATATAGATGGCTGCCATATACATCTGAAGATCAATAAAGGCGGGGTTATGCTCAAACGCAGATGTAATATATTCGAAAGCCAAGTCGTATTTGTTCATAAAATAATAAGCGCGCCCCAATTGAATGTCGTAGAGGTATCCGCCGCTTGGGTTCAACCGGTAAGCTTTGGCCATATGGTTAAGGGCTTTTTCCGGGTCACCTTGTGAGACAGCATTTGACGCTAATAAGGCATAGGCATCAGCGTAATTCGGATTGAGTTCCAGAGCGTACTCCAACAACTTTGTACCCTCATCCAGGTTTGCCTGGTAAAAGTAAATGAACGCAGTCGCCCAGTAGCCTTCCGGAAGGTCTTTATCCAGTTCAAGTGCCTGGCGGGCGAGTTGTAAAGCTTTTTGTAACGGGTGATCTGTGTCAGCGGGCCACTGACGCAGATAGCCGATCGAGTAACTGTATGACATACTGGCATAGGCGCGAGCGAAATCCGGATCAAGTTCAATTGCTTGTTGCAACATTTCACGTGCGCGGATATTGTCTTCCGGTGTGCGCGCATTTAGCAGGAACCGGGCGCGAAGGAAAGTCTCGTATGCCTCCAGGTTATTGGTATAGCGCTTGGCTATACGTTGTTTTTCTTCGTTGGTTAACGTCAGAGAAAGGCTGTCAATAATTTTCTGGGTGACTTCATCCTGAACAGCAAACAAATCGGTAAATTTCCGGTCATAGCGCTCCGCCCATAAGATTGTCCCTTTATCCACGTCGGTCAGGTGCACATTAATACGAATCGCCTGGTCGATTTTGTTAACTTCACCGCCGATAACATACCGTGCATTAAATGACTGCCTGATTTTCTCAGGCGGTATATCAATGTTCTTGTAACCCAGGCTTGTGCTGGATGCCGTTACCCACAAACTGGATAGTTTTGACAAATTGGTTGTTAAATCGCTGGTCAAGCCGTCGGCGAGGTAATCGTCTTTATCGCTGGGGCTAATATTACGGAAAGGCAATACGACAACAGTGGGCTTTGCATCTGTTGTGGGAGTTTTACGCACTAAAGATGCAGTATCAGTTTCTTCTTTTGTTATATACAGGAAGATTACCTGCGTAACGACGAGAGCCGTTATGACCCCACTAATGACCAGCCATTTACGGGCGATCGCTGGTCTATTTTCCTTTGCTTGAACTTGGGCCGGTGGAGGGGGCTCGTCGACACTGACATTGGCAACAAGCCGATAACCTTTTTTTGATATGGTTTGGATATACTGTGGATTTTTCTTATCATCGCCCAGCGCTTCACGAAGTTTATTAATGGCCTTGGCCAGGGCATCATAACCAACTACGGTTCCTTGCCATACCTGGTCTTCCAGTTCCTGCCGGCTAAATACTTCACCGGGTTTTGATGCCAAAGTGACAAGCATAGCCATCACCTTGGGCTCAAGCGATATTGCCGTACCTTCTTTTTCAATAACGCTAAGGCCCGGTTTAACCTGCCAGTCGGCCACCGAAAAACACTGCTGATGGGTCAGATCCGCCAATCCGCGTCCTCCTGGACGTTTTGCCCCGTATTATAACTCATTGATCCTTAGGAAGAATAAAAAAATCCAAAAAGCGTCAACTTACATACCAGTCTTTTATGTCAGGAATCACTAAGTTTGATATCAAAAGCCGGTTTCGTCTAATTCGGCACACTTTTACGGATAGCGAAGGAGAGAATCATGAACATACCAAAGCTGATTTTAGTCGCGTGTGTATCGTGGCTATTATTGATCTCAACGAGCTTACAAGCCAAGGAATTTAAAGACAGTAAATTCAGCCATATAGAATACCCCGACTGGTTTATCGACAGCCCCTTTTTGGAGCTCAATGACGATCTGGCCAACGCACGAGCCACCGGTAAGCAGGGATTGATGGTGGTCTATTCCACAGAGGGATGTTCCTATTGCGGCCTGTTTATCAAAAAGAGCCTGGGAAACCAGGAAATCGCTGCCATGGTTCGGAAACATTTTGGTGCCGTGGGACTTGAGATTTTTGATGATACCAATCTTGTCGGGCCGCAAGGGCAGGAAAGCACGGTAAAGGCGTTTGCCAAACAGGAAGGCGTGATGTTTTCGCCCACCGTTCTGTTTTATGACAAGGAAGGCAATCGGGTATTACGTATCACCGGTTACCAGTCGCCAAAGCGTTTTAAGACGACCCTGCAGTATGTTGTTGGCAAGCACTATCAGACTCAGACTATAGCCGAATATACGCAAAGGATCTCAAAGGCGAAGGCCAAAGGTGTGTCAACCGCACCGCTTAGACAGGATCCCTTGTTTATCAAGCCACCTTATATTTTACAAAGAAACGTGTTTCCGGCCACCGAACCTCTATTAGTGATTTTTGAAACAACGAATTGTGAAGAATGTGATGTCTTTCATGACAAGGTACTGGGTGACAAACAGGTGCGTGATTTACTCAAACGCTACGAAGTTGTACGACTTGATAGCGGTGATGACAAGACAGCCGTTGTTACCCCAGACGGAAGTCGTACTACGCCGGCCTCGTGGTATAAACGACAAGGTTTCAGCCGTACACCCGCGTTGCTGTTTTTCAATGAACGAGGATTAACCGCGATAAAAACGGACAACCTTGTATTGAGGCAGCGTATGATGAATTCAATCAACTACGTCAATGAACGTGCCTACACAAAAGGCTGGAGCTATCAGCGGTTTGCGAGAAGCAAGGCTATTGAAAGAAATGTAAAGAAAACTGCTAAAACCCGCTAGTATAACTGGCGACAGGCTATGCCAGGGTTTTCTTGCATGCAGGTGCAATGAAAAACAAGAGGTGGAATATAAGGGGGCAAGTCGCACGCCGTCATCGGCAATCCATCTAGCGGGTTCGAGTCCCGTCCGGGGAATTGCTCATTCACCCCGGTAGCACTGCGGAGCAGTCCGCAAGCAATTGCGTGCTGTAAGTTCCGCGAAGGCAAAGCTGCAGGCCGCAACTTTTGGATTGGATTTGTGTTACCCGTCCGATCCGCATGGCGATGATGTGGTTTCCGAGGTAGTGGCAGGCTCCGGTTTCTGCAACGAGTTCGACCGTATGAACGCCGGCGGCGATACGCATTCGAGCGGGGCCAATATGGAAGCCAACCCGGACGGATCCAAAGTATACAGCGTATGGGCTCAATGGGTGTTCGCCCCCAACGGTGAGGAAATCGTCGAGTCCGACGCCATTGCGCGGCGTATGCGAAACTCGATTTCGTTCGGGAATCCACAAATGGTTTATGATTATCAGTCTCTAATTCGTCGCCGAACGATTTAGAAATATGTCGAATCTGAGCCCATCGCTTGTCAATTCTGATATAGGGGGCTTTGTTTTAAAGATATAAAAAGCTCGTCACAGTAAGTAGACAGGGTTATAAGCGGGTATAAATATTATGTTAGGCGTTATTTTCTACGGCCAAACCCAAGCCCAATCAAACCGAGCCCCATCAATGCCAGGGTAGCGGGCTCAGGGACGCTGGCTCTTGCTTCGAATACGGTATTGTCTGCCGACCTATCAGAATAAGCAATACCACCGAAGTCACCGCTGTAATTGAGCATCACATAACCATATCCTGCTACATCCGAGGCTACAACGGTGCCGGGCTGGGGAAGCGCATCAGAAGTTAGTGATGATAGATTCGTTTCATTGACAACCTGGATGATTAAATTATTAGCCCCATCATTCATATAAACTCCTAAGCCATCCATCGTAGTAATATCTGCTAAATTATCCCAGACACGAATCTCGTTGGATACGGAACCCGTAAATGATGTCGAGAATCCACCGGAAAATGTGAGGCTCACATCGAGTGCCGCCCCTTGATAGAGTCCACTCGTACTCAATCCACTTTGCGCATCGGTGACTGTCTCATCCACGTTTACGAGCGCTGTCCATGTCTCACCCGCGCTAACGGGTAGATCGATGATAGTTGCGGAGCCGGGAACAACGCCGGAAAACTCGTAGAGATAGGTAGCATGTGCCGAGGATATACTTAGTGCAAAAGCTAACCCTGCGACTAATGCCAAATGTTTCCTTTTCATCGTGAAACCCTCCCAATGCCCTGTCGATCAGGCTTACAGAATAAAGTATCTCGCTATTAATAATGCAATTAATACACCTATGCGATAAGTAGTTGAAACATATTAAATATTCAATACAGTAATACATGGGATAGTAAGTAACTGTAAAACAATCCGACAGTAAAATGTTAAATACTTGA
>JASFMT010000287.1:0-5328 GCA_050117455.1 Gammaproteobacteria bacterium
ACTGTTTATTCAATAATTTTGGAGACGACGCCCGCGCCCACCGTCCGGCCCCCTTCGCGTATCGCAAAGCGCAGGCCTTCTTCCATCGCGATCGGGGCAATCAGCGTGACATTCATGTTCACGTTGTCCCCCGGCATCACCATCTCCACGTCCGCCGGCAATTCCACCGAGCCGGTCACGTCCGTGGTCCGGAAGTAAAACTGCGGCCGGTAGCCTTTGAAAAACGGCGTGTGACGACCGCCTTCTTCCTTGCTCAGCACGTACACTTCGGCTTCAAACTTGGTGTGCGGCGTAATACTGCCGGGCTTGGCCAGTACCTGGCCCCGCTCCACGTCTTCGCGCTTGGTACCGCGCAGCAGCACGCCCACGTTGTCGCCCGCCTGGCCCTGGTCCAGCAGCTTGCGGAACATTTCAACACCCGTGCAGGTGGTCTTGGTGGTGTCTTTGATCCCGACAATTTCCACTTCGTCACCCACCTTGATAATGCCCCGTTCCACACGGCCAGTGACCACGGTGCCGCGACCGGAGATGGAGAAGACGTCTTCCACCGGCATCAGAAAATCACCGTCTATGGCCCGTTCCGGCTCGGGAATGTACTCGTCCATGGCCTCGACCAGCTTGTAGATCGAGGGCACCCCAATGTCCGATTCGTCCCCTTCCAGGGCCTTGAGCGCCGAACCCACAATAATCGGGGTGTCGTCGCCGGGAAATTCGTAGGAGTCCAGCAGTTCGCGGATTTCCATTTCCACCAGCTCCAGCAGTTCGGCATCGTCCACCATGTCGGCCTTGTTCATGTACACCAGAATGTACGGCACACCTACCTGGCGCGATAACAGAATGTGTTCCCGCGTCTGGGGCATGGGGCCGTCGGCCGCCGAAACCACTAAAATCGCGCCGTCCATTTGCGCCGCACCCGTGATCATGTTTTTCACGTAGTCGGCATGCCCCGGACAGTCAACGTGCGCATAGTGGCGCTTGTCCGATTCGTATTCCACGTGTGCCGTGGCAATGGTGATGCCCCGCGCCCGTTCTTCCGGTGCACTGTCAATCTGGTCGTAACCCTTGACTTCACCACCATACTTGTCACCCATCACTTTGGTGACCGCCGCTGTCAATGTCGTCTTACCGTGGTCTACGTGACCGATCGTTCCTACATTCACATGCGGTTTCGTTCGTTCGAATTTTTCCTTGGACACGATGGATACCCCTTTCTTGCTGTATCAAATAAATGTAATGGCTAGGAAGCTTTTTGAATGACTGCATCAGCCACACTGCTGGGCGCCTGAGCGTACTTACTGAACTGCATGGAGTAGGTAGCACGACCCTGACTCATGGAGCGTAAATCCGTGGCGTAACCGAACATCTCCGCCAATGGCACTTCAGCATTGATGTGTTTTCCGCTGACGCTGTCTTCCATACCATGGACAATGCCGCGACGGCGATTTAAATCACCCATCACATCGCCCATGTAATCTTCAGGTGTTACAACGTCGACGGTCATAACTGGTTCTAATAATACGGCGCCGGCTTCCAGCGCGCCTTTGCGGAAAGCCATGGAACCGGCCATGCGGAACGAAACCTCGTCGGAGTCCACATCATGATAGGACCCGTCGTAAAGGGCGACTTTTGCATCCTCAATGGGATAGCCAGCCAGCACGCCGTTTTGCATTTGATCTTTGACGCCGGCTTCGACAGCGCCGACATATTCTCTGGGAACCGCGCCACCAACTATTTCGTTGACGAACTCAAATCCGCCACCCTGCTCGTTGGGTTCGATCCGCAACCAGACGTGGCCATACTTACCGCGACCACCGGTCTGTTTAACGTACTTGCCTTCCACCTTGACGGTTTTGGTAATAGCTTCGCGGTAGGCGACCTGCGGTGCTCCGACGTTAGCGCCCACTTTAAATTCGCGCAATAAACGATCGACGATAATTTCCAGATGCAACTCACCCATGCCGGAAATGATGGTCTGACCGGATTCTTCATCCGTATGTACGCGGAACGACGGATCCTCCTGCGCCAGCTTGCCAAGGGCGATACCCATTTTCTCCTGGTCTACCTTGGTCTTGGGCTCGATGGCCACGGAAATGACCGGCTCCGGAAATTCCATGCGCTCCAGAGTAATCACATTGTTGACGTCACACAGGGTATCACCCGTGGTGACGTCCTTTAATCCTACGGCTGCGGCGATGTCACCGGCGCGTACTTCCTTAATTTCTTCCCGGCTATTGGCGTGCATCTGCAGGATACGGCCGATGCGCTCTTTTTTACTTTTCACGGGGTTGTACAGCGTATCCCCGGAATTCAATACACCGGAATAAACCCGGAAAAACGTTAATGTTCCAACAAATGGGTCGGTGGCGATCTTGAATGCCAACGCCGCAAACGGCTCATCATCGGAAGAATGGCGCAACGCTTCGGTTTCGTCCTTGTCATCCAGATGGCCTTTAATCGCCAGCACATCAGTGGGGCTGGGCATAAACTCCACCACCGCATCCAGCATCGCCTGCACGCCCTTGTTTTTGAACGCCGAGCCGCACAGCGTGGGAACCACTTCGTTGGCCAGGGTGCGAATGCGCAACCCTTTCTTGATTTCATCTTCCGAAAGAGTGCCTTCTTCGAGGTACTTTTCCATGAGTTCTTCGTTGGCTTCAGCAGCCGCTTCCACCATCTTCTCCCGCCATTCTTCGCATTGTGACTGCATTTCCGCGGGGATATCATGAAGCTCGTAGGTGGCGCCCATGTCGGCTTCGTTCCACATGATGGACTTCATACGAATCAGGTCCACCACGCCCTTGAAATTCTCTTCCGCACCGATGGCCAACTGGACAGGAACCGGATTGGCACCCAGACGTTCCCTGATCTGCTCTACGACTCGCAGAAAATCCGCACCGGCGCGGTCCATCTTGTTAACGAACGCCATGCGCGGCACGTGATATTTGTTGGCCTGGCGCCAGACCGTTTCGGACTGGGGCTCCACTCCACCCACGGCACAAAATACGGCGCAGGCACCGTCCAGCACCCGTAGCGAACGTTCCACCTCGATGGTGAAGTCCACGTGGCCCGGGGTATCAATAATGTTAATGCGATGCTGGGGATACTGCTGGTCCATCCCCTGCCAGAAACAGGTCGTTGCAGCAGAGGTAATCGTGATTCCGCGCTCCTGTTCCTGCTGCATCCAGTCCATAACGGCGGCGCCATCATGGACCTCACCGATCTTATGGGAGATACCCGTATAGAATAAGATACGCTCGGTCGTCGTGGTCTTACCCGCGTCAATATGGGCCATAATGCCGATATTGCGATAGCGTTCAATTGGAGTTTTGCGAGCCACCCGTTACGACCTCTTCGTTCCTTTCGATATACCCTTGATAACAACTTACCAGCGGTAATGGGCAAACGCTTTGTTGGCTTCCGCCATGCGATGCACGTCTTCCCGCTTTTTCACGGCAGAACCGCGATTGTCCGCGGCATCCAGTAATTCTCCAGCCAGCCGGCGCTCCATGGATTTTTCACCACGTTTGCGGGCGGCTTCCACGATCCAGCGCATTGCCAACGCCGTGCGGCGATTGGCCCGCACTTCGACAGGTACCTGGTAGGTGGCGCCGCCAACGCGCCGCGATTTAACCTCTACCATGGGACGAACATTGTCTAACGCCTGATTCAGCAGCTCAATGGGTTCGCCTTTCAATTTGTCAACGACTTGATCCAACGCGTTATACACAATTTGTTCAGCAACGGATTTCTTGCCGTTCATCATGAGGATATTGATAAACTTGGCCACCGTGCCATCCCGGTACTTGGGATCGGGTAAAATGATTCGTTTCGCTGCAACGCGTCTTCTCGCCATTGTGTATTCCTAAAGATTCGCTTTGTTTTATCGTTAATTGAAAACCAAAACTTCTGATTAACCCTAAGCCTTGGGCCGCTTGGCGCCGTATTTTGAACGCCCCTGTTTACGGTCGGAAACACCGGAGGTATCCAGGCTTCCACGCACCGTGTGATAACGTACACCCGGCAAGTCTTTTACACGACCGCCGCGGATCAGCACCACCGAGTGCTCCTGCAAATTATGCCCTTCACCACCTATATAAGTGGTTACTTCGTGCCCGTTGGTGAGTCGGACACGCGCCACCTTACGTAGCGCTGAATTCGGTTTTTTAGGTGTTGTTGTATACACACGGGTACACACACCACGACGCTGCGGACATGCTTCCAACGCCGGTACGTTTGTCTTAACCACTTGTTTTACCCGTGGTTTTCGTACTAACTGGTTAATTGTAGGCATTCAATTCTCCGACCATAATAAAAGACAGGCGAGACAACTCGCCTGTCAGGGAGCGCGAATTTTAGGCGTAAGTGGCGATTCTGTCAAGTGTTCGCCACCTGCGGCCGGCTAGGAACTGACGATTTCTTCCTCGCTGCCGCCCGTTGTGGAGGGCTGCTCTTCCGTCGTTGGCGGCGCCGGCATTTCCTCGGGAGTCTGCCGTTTGCGCTGGCGTTCCAGATGGTAGGCCAGACCGGTACCCGCCGGAATTAACCGGCCCACGATGACGTTTTCCTTCAGACCTCGCAGGTAATCCACTTTGCCGCTCACGGATGCTTCGGTCAGCACGCGGGTGGTTTCCTGGAAGGAGGCAGCGGAAATAAACGACTCCGTGGCCAGTGACGCTTTGGTGATACCCAACAACAGGGGATCGAACCTGGCTGGTTCCTTGCCCCGCGCCATCAGCTCGTCGTTGACGTCCAGCGCCTGGGCCTTTTCCACCTGTTCGCCCTTGAGATACTTGCTGTCGCCGGGATCGGCAATTTCCACCCGCCGCAGCATCTGACGCACGATGACCTCGATGTGTTTGTCGTTAATTTTTACACCCTGCAGCCGGTAAACCTCCTGCACCTCATTGGCAATGTAGATGGACATTTCTTCTACGCCCAGTAACCGCAGGATGTCATGGGGATTGGGAGCACCATCGGCGATGGTTTCACCCTTTTCAACATGCTCACCTTCAAACGCGGTGATATGGCGCCACTTGGGAATGAGCTCTTCATAGTGCTCACCCTCTTTGGGCGTAATGACCAGGCGGCGTTTGCCCTTGGTTTCCTTGCCAAAGCCGATAACCCCGGAGATTTCCGCCAATATGGCAGATTCCTTTGGTTTTCGCGCTTCAAACAGCTCGGCCACCCGCGGCAGACCACCGGTGATATCACGCGTCTTTGAGGACTCCTGCGGGATACGGGCGATAACATCACCCACTTCCGCCTTGGCACCGTCTTCCATAATGACGATCGCGCCCGCAGGCAATACATAGTGGGCGGGAACGTCAC
>JASFMT010000288.1:0-5328 GCA_050117455.1 Gammaproteobacteria bacterium
TTCAACGGATGGGATACGAGATATGAGTGAGACCAATTCAGATAAAGACAAAAAGCTGGTTGATGCCCATAAAACCATGGTGGAGCGGGTACGCAAAACCATGGACGAAGAAAAGCAGGAAACCACACCAAAAGTGCTGCATGCATTGGAAAATGCCAAGGAGAAAGCTATTGAGCTGGGAGAAGTAACGCGGGAAGAAGCCGAACTGGTCAGTGATTATATTGTCCGTGATTTGCATGATGCGGCTGATTTTATCGAGCGAAACCGTGCCGAATTTAAAGACTGGCTCAATCTGGAAATGGATATTATTGAAGACACCATCCTGGATTCCCTGCCGCCCCTGGTGGACGAAACCCGGCTTGCGCTTGATCAGTTAAAGCATCGCGCTGACTCCGTTGGTGAATGGCATACCGGTGAAATCGTCTCTCCCGGAAAATTTATCTGTAAATCCTGTGATAAAACGTTGGAGATTCACAAGACCGGACACATACCGCCGTGTCCTTCCTGCAAAGGTACCAAATTCCGGCGCCAAAGCACGCAATGATATTCTTACAGTTGTTTGGTGCCCCACGCCAGATACCAGGGCGAATTATTTAGCGTAACTTTACCCGTATTTCCTGCCATAGATAATCTGCCAAGGTTAATATTAAACCGTGAGTGATTCACTCGACGGGCTATCGCCTTACGTTAGCGCCGCTGATATCAATCTGCGTGATAGCGTTGCGATCAATAACGATAAAAGGACTCGGCCTCGCCAAACGTGGGAGATCTGAATTGCCTGATTCGGTGATGCGATGGTATCAGCTATAAACTATACGCAGATACAATATAAAAAATCGTATAACTCATTGATAAACAACATAATAATAACATGTTCAACGACATTCTTAAGGCTCAGCAATTCGCCAAACTCGAAAAAAGCACTATTGATTCATTGGCTTAAGCATCAGGTGTTTCAATTATGTAAACAATTATGTTAGCAACTGGGCTCAGCAGGTGGGGTGCTATACTTAAGAATGTTGTACTGAACAATAAGTTAGCGGTGAATGCTTCAGGGTTTGCGGGAGAGTGGGAGTATTACCGGAGACCTAAAGTCACTGAAGCAAGTGACGATGATTAATAAACGTACAATTATTTTTTTGCGTCGAATTGTGACTGATTTAACCACTTACCGATCTAAAACGCTCGTAACCGCCGGCTTCATTACCATGCTGTTTCTGTTAACAGCGTTTGTGGGGCTGTGGGTAAATAATCTGGTCAATAATAAAAGTATTGTTCAACAACTCAACGACGAACAATCCAGTGCTCGTTCCATTTTAACGCTGCATTACATGCTCAACGAGCAACAGGAGTTGCTCGACAGGATCTCTTCCGCGTCGTCGCTGGAGGAAAAACAGCGTTATTTTGAAAAATTCCAACAGTTAATTCAGTTCATGGACACGGTGGTATTTCCCGGCAAAGCCATGCACCCGCAATTTGATGTGGCGCAAGCGCGGCAGCGGATTCGCGATTTTATCGCCGGCCAATTGAAGATTATTGAACAGGTAACGGTGCCAGCGGAGGACGCTAAAGCACAGTTGGCGTTCGCTCAGTTTGTGCGCCAGTCCGCACCGATGATACAAAATTTAAATGCGTATGTGGACGAAGCGGTTAACTACGAGGCATTGGTGAGTACCAAGAATGATATTGCGGATATTCTGGAAAAGTCAGAGCAAAACTACCGCAGTTCCTATTATCTCATCGCGTTTCTGGGTACGTTTGGTCTGGCCTTCGGGATATTCACCATATACGTGGTTCGCAGCACCGGGGCAACGGAGGATGCCTTGCTGGAGCAGGGCGAGCGTATTCGTGCACTGCATGAAATTATTTCGCGTCCCGATCTGACGTTTGACGAACAGATAGACGAGACGTTGCGGTTAGGATGCCGCTTGCTGGGAACGGAAATCGGTAAGGTTGGCCGGCAGGATCCGGCTAATAACGCGTCGGAGTTTCTCAATACTATTGTGATGAGCGACTTGCCTGCAAAGCGCGGTATCGTTTTGCCGTTGGACAAGACCTTTTGCCAGGTCACATTTTCTTCACCGCAAACCATCGCTATTAGTCACGTCTCGGAGTCTGAATACAAAGACCATCCGGCGGCAGGGTTTCTCGGCATGGAATCTTATATCGGTTGTTCTATCGATGTGCACGGCAAAAAGTTCGGCACGGTGAATTTCTCCAACCGCAAGCCGGTGAAAAAGCCGTTTACCGAAACGGACAAGGACCTGGTCAATCTCATGGGCAGCTGGATCAGCGTGATGATGGAACGGCAACTGGAAGCCGAAGAACTGAAGAAGTCCAAGGATGCTGCTGATGCGGCTAATCAGGCCAAGAGTGCCTTCCTGGCTAATATGAGCCATGAAATCCGCACGCCGTTAACCGCCATTTTGGGCTACTCGGATATGCTGTTGGACAGCGATCAAAGTCGCGATGAACTGGAACATGAAGTCGATTCCATTATCCGCAGTGGCGCCCACCTACAGCGCATTATCAATGACATTCTCGACCTGTCCAAGATTGAGGCCGGACAGTTGGTTATCGAGAAACTGGACGTGCAACCCGCCCGGTTAATGCATGATGCAGAGTCGATATTCGGCGCCCGTGCGCGAGAAAAGGGGCTGGACTTTAAAGTCGAATACGAATTTCCGGTGCCCAAAACCATTCATACCGATCCCACCCGGCTCAAGCAAATTGTGTTTAATCTGTGCGGTAATGCCCTGAAGTTTACCGAGGAAGGCGGTATCACCGTTAAAATGGGCTATCTGCAGGACAAGAAGCAACTGCTGTTTCAGGTGATTGATACCGGCATTGGTATGAGCGAACAAGAATTGACGCGGTTGTTTAAACCTTTTTCCCAGGCGGATAGTTCTACGACGCGTAAATATGGTGGTACAGGACTGGGTCTGTGCATTTCCCAGCAGCTGGCGCAAAAGCTGGGTGGCGATGTCTGGGTAGAAAGTGAAAAAGGCAAGGGCACCACGTTTTCATTTTCGGTCAGTGTTGGTGATGTAGAAAGTTCCACTTTGGTAGAGGCTTCTGAAGATATGCAGGTTGAAGCTATCGAGGAAACGGTTCGCATCGTTCCCAATACCGTCAGTGGTCATGTGCTGGTGGTGGAAGACAGCCCCGATAACCAGGACCTTCTGTGCAAATACTTAATCAAGGCGGGTGCCACCGTGGAAGTGGTTGATAATGGCTTGATGGCAGTACAAAAGGCGCTAACCTGTTCTTATGATCTGATATTAATGGACGTGCAGATGCCGATCATGGACGGATTAACGGCAACCAAAAAATTGCGCAGCGAAGGTTACACCAGACCCATCGTGAATGTTACCGCCAACGCGTTGAAAGAAGACCGTGAGAAATGCCTGAAAGCGGGAGCCGATAATTATTTGACGAAACCCGTGGATGTGAGCGAGTTTTACAAGGTGCTGCAGACTTATTTGAAACGCCATAATACAGACAATAAAGGCGTGAACGTCGCGTAACGAATTTTTCCTCCACGACGTACCAGGCAGTAAAGTAGTACAGTAACAGGCAATTGAGAAGAGAGTCAGTCGTAGCAAAACAGTCAGTAAATAAAAAGCCCGGAAAGAGTGATCTTTCCGGGCTTTTGTTTTATTGGGAACGACGTTCCCTTTAACTGACGTTACTTGCTGTTGGGATCCGCCGGATCAGTGCCTGCGTCTTTTTCGTCGCGGTTATAGACACCATCCATGTCACGGTCCAGCGCCAGGCGAATACCATTGCCCGGAGGGGTGCAAGTGTAGGTGATTTCCCCGTCTTTCTTGCTGGCTTTTTCGCGCAGTTTGGCTTCATCCAGCGGTGTTTCAGACGTGCGGTCACTGATGAACTTGCCGCTGTCCCTGTCATATAAATAGCCATTGGCTTTTTGTGCTGCGAAGATCACATTCACCAAAAGAGGCACGTTCCACTAACAGGTCAATCCGTGAACCTACAGTATCGCCGTTGGTTTCTGTCAGCGTGATTTGCTGACCGACGATGGGGAACAGGTTGGTGGGGAATACCAGGACAAACTGTTCCAGGTTACGGCGGATTTCCATTCCTTCCGGCGTAATAGGCAGGCTGTCGGGATTACCCGGATCCAGTGGTGTTACTGAACCCGCGGGCCGAGGCAGAAAGCCCAGGATGTTATGGAAACGGAAAATGGTATCAACGCTACCGTCATGGAGCATACCGAAACCACGGATCTGGTCACCCATGTCAGGATTTTCATTACCGAAGAACAGGTGATTGAAAATTTCCTCCTGGGTCATATTTTCCGGATCCAGGCCGGTGAAGGGGTCGTCCGCCAGGAAGTTGTTGCTGTTGGCAACGCCAAACATACCCACTTTCTGGTACAGGTTGCGCAGGTGCGGCACCTTGAAGAACTGGGTCTGGAAGGCAAAGGTGTTTTTACCATCGGTGCCAAAGAAACCGGGCTTGTTGGTCAAGCCTTCGTTGGCAGTACGGTCGATCACGTGACAACCGTTACAATGATGAACCGAGTCCACCACCTTCTCTTCGTTAAAGAAGAAATCACGGCCCGCCTGTTGTTCAGCGGTAAGCGAGTTATCCAGGTTACGGATGGGATTGGGCGGATAGCTCAACTCCAGGGCGAAGTCCGTGAAGTCCTGCATGGCTTGGGCGCTCAGTTGCGCGCTGCGGCCAACGAGTCCTTCGAAAGCCGGATTAAACTCCTTGAAAGCCACCTGTTCGTTGTAAACACCGCCATCGGGTTGAATAGAGGGTGATTCGTCCGCGTCGGTACGGTCGCCCCGCCAGTGTTGCGCACCGTGGTTGGCCATACCTTTCATGCTTTGGGTGGTCATGGGACCTTTCATGTTCATGAAAGTGGAAATTTCTTCCGGGAAACCAAAGTCGGTGTGGTCGATTGCCAGCGGTGCGGGATTGGCCTGCGGGTTGCCATCCGGATTGCCCAGGTCCCAGGCCAGTTGATCCATGTCGCCGAACACGTGGCACAGCGCACAGGAACTGTCGCCGTGACTGGAAGTCAGGTTGGCGTCATAGTGATACTGGCGGCCAGCACGGATATGTGCGGGCTCGGGGTTGTGCATGGCGATATGATCCACTTCGGATTGGGTTTTGGTGTCGATGATGGAGATGCCGTCATCAAAACGGGTTGTCACATAAAGGCGACCGTTGGCTTCGTCGAGCAACACGCCGCTGGGACCGCCACCACTGACGATAACGTGATTGTTGCCGTTGGGGACAAAAGAGTCGTCTTCCAGTTTGGCGGTATCCAGAATACCGACTTTGTTGGAACCA
>JASFMT010000289.1:0-5318 GCA_050117455.1 Gammaproteobacteria bacterium
CAGCAACTTTGTTTACCACGTGAAGCAAATGATCCACTTTATGACGCAAGTCCTCTGCCGTATCGTGTTCCCTTAGCGTTATCGCGTTAACGTTATCCGCCATATAATTAAAGGAATGACCCAGCTTGCCAATTTCATCCTCGGTGGTAATGGTCGCGCGCACCTGGGTATCGCCTTCCGCACGCTTGTTCAGCACCTGCATTAATTGCGTCAAAGGATTGATAATCCATTTTTTCAGTAACAGGTTGACCAGGATTAATCCGGCGACGAACAGCAATAGATTAAAGGAAACCGTGCGCCAGAATACATTGCTCACCGAATCATCCACCGAGGCCAATGAATAACTCACCCGTATCGCGCCATTGATGCTGCCGGGAGGTACTTTATGGCACTGTAAGCAGTTTACACCGCGGGTGTTTTCCGTTGCATGGAAGGGAGTCAAAACGGTTAGTTGGCGCTGACCGGCCTGCTCTTCAATGAGAACAATCTGTTCGCCCTGCAACGCGCGGCGATCCAGTTCATCCAGTGGTTCTTCTTCGGGGAATCCGGGACCAAACTGACCACGCACCGGTTGACCCCGGATAACACGCGCATCGGTGACTTCCTTACGGGCCAGCATTTTATTGCGCAGAATACTGCGCTGATCCATGGTATCGGTCAGCATCATGGTATTCAGGCTGTCGAAATACAGCGTAGTGACTTCGGTCACCTGTTTTTCGGCCGCTTCCATCAAGCGGTTACTTTCTTCGGTCACCGCAAAGCTTGTTACGAAAATCAGGACGAGCAAAAACGTAATACCAACGGCGAAATTAACCTTGGCACGAAGTGAAAGATGATTTAGAAATGCAAAGTAACTTTTTATTGCCGCCATCGTTCCCCCAGTCGTACAAATCCCTGCGCAGATTTGCCTGACGGACTAACGTGTCGTGTATCGGTCGTCGTCACAACGATCCGGCGCTAGTCACTACCGTCTCAACAACACCATGGGATTAACGACTCAATGTAGCCCCCGGGATCGTATCGAGACAACTGTCCCTAAGTCAGGAAAAAACTGAAATTCCAGCCGATCTTATTGAATGAATTATGAAATTTGACGTGCCCGATATCACGGCAAATCTCACATTACAGCCTTTGCAGAAACAATTTGCGCAATTACTGTATATAAATTAACAAAATGCCTGATTAGTTAAATCAAGTCAATGCCTTATAAAATAAAATTAATGGCAAACCGCAGGGTATATAAGTATTTTCTAATTAACAATTTTCTTATCATATTAACAACTTAGGCGATGATTGCAGTAAATTGCCTTAACCCGCTACTGCCCGAGGGGTGGTAACCGTGCTGAACCATCAACAATTGCCTGAATTTGCGCACAACATTATATTAACCCCTGACATTGCTCATGAGAGGTAGTTGACGATGACAAATCCGCAATGGCTGCAACAACTGTTTCAAAGCATCGATGGTCAGAACGTACCGGCGTTCCTCGAACTGTTGGCCGATGACGTCTATTTCAGGTTTGGGAACAACGCGCCGGCGCAGGGAATAAACGATACGGCAAATCTGGTCACAGGATTTTTTGAAAGTATTAAGGGATTACAACATGAAATTCGTGGTTCCTGGACCCTTGACGATACAACCTGTTGTCATGGTTTTGTCACCTACACCCGCCACGACAATTCCACGCTGAACGTACCTTTTGCCAACATCTTTAAAAGGAACGGGCAAGGCATCACCGAGTACCTGATATTTGCCGATATCTCGCAACTCTATACGAGTTAAATAGACGTTAAATACGCACCTGACGATAACCATGGTCTGTGGCGACGGTTAGACGTCCATAGCAGTGGAATTAAAAACCACAACAGGTGTTTAATTTGTGGCCGTTGCCGGATTAGCGGTTTTTAACAAAACTTCCAGCTCCGGGATACAGGAGCCACAATTGGTTCCCGCCTGTAATTGCTCCCCGATACATTGAACGCTGGCGCATCCCTTCTTATTAATTGCATCAAGGATTTGTTGTTCCCCCACCGCGAAACAGGCGCAAACAATATGACCGATGTCTGCTTGCTCAGCGGCCGGCCTGCCCGATAACAACGAAGCTCGATCGCTATCTGACAACATCTCCTGATCTAATAAACTGGCCAACCATTGCCGTGACGGTAGATTGCCGGTTGCTGATATAAAAATACAACTCTCTAACTGGTCGCCAATCAGGCGGGCGCCTCGATAATTACTTTTACCGTCAAAATATTCGACCCAGTTAATGTTGTGATCCGACTGACATAACAATTGCCGTGACCATTGCGCCCAATCGCCCGGATGACTATCTCCGGCCATTTCATAGCGTTTAATACCCTCGCCCGTTACTTTGACCCAGAAACGGACATCCTGTGTTGGCAACTCCCGGCGTGATAGCAAAAAACCCCGCCACGAGAACGCCCTGGGCTTAATGGCGACTGGTGTATGTTTAAATTCCGGTTGACCGGATACCGGATCCAGCGCCGGGTTAATTAGCGCACCGACGTTAGCATCACTGGCAAATTGCCGGTTCCAGTGCATGGGCACAAATATCGTCCCCGGTTGTTGTTCATCACTGACCCGCGCCTGCACAATCGCTGTTCCCCACTGACTGGTGATTTCCACCAAAGCGCCATCGCTCACTTTATACGTTGCGGCATCCCGGGGATGAATGGCCACAAACGGCTCCGGTTCGTGGCTGGTTAGCCGGGCTGTTTTACCGGTGCGCGTCATGGTATGCCACTGGTCGCGCAGGCGGCCGGTATTCAGAATTAACGGGAATTCGGCATCCGGCGCATTGACCGGAGCACGCGGTTCAATGGCGATAAAGCGGGCTTTGCCATTGGGGGTGAAAAAGCGGCCATCGGCAAACATCCGTTCATTATTCGGATGGTTTACGGTTTGACGATCATTGTCTGATTTTTCACGTACCGGCCATTGCAGCGGTAACAGGTCATCGTATTGTGGCCGGGTTAACTGTTGCATGGCCGAGATATCAAAATCACGACTACCCTGATTATCGATTCCGGACAATGCAGCATGTTCCCGGAAAATCTCATCGGGACCTTCATAGGAAAACGCATCGCCGTAGCCCATGGCTTTAGCGACTTCGCAGATTATCCACCAGTCATGCCTGGCCTGGCCCGGTGGTTGAAGAAAAGGCCGTTGCCGGGAGATGCGCCGTTCCGAATTGGTGACCGTGCCATCCTTCTCGCCCCAGGTGGTTGCCGGTAACAGCACATGGGCATATTCCGTGGTATCGGTGTGCTGCACGCAATCGGAAACCGCAACGAACTCACAGCGCGCGAGTGCCTCCCGGGCGTGATTGGTATTCGGCAGACTCACCACTGGATTAGTTCCCATCACCCAAAGTGCTTTTACCTTACCCTCATGTATGGCATTAAACAGGTCGACCGCTTTATATCCCTGTTGAGCGGCGATAACCGGCGACTGCCAGAATTGTTGCACCAACTGACGATGATTTTCGTTGTCGATTTCCATGTGAGCCGCCAGTTGATTAGCCAGACCACCCACTTCCCTGCCGCCCATGGCATTGGGTTGACCGGTAAAGGAAAACGGCCCCATGCCGGGGCGACCGATACGCCCTGTTAACAGGTGACAATTGATAATGGCGTTTACCTTGTCCGTGCCCGCTGATGACTGATTAACACCCTGCGAATACACCGTCACCACCCGTTCGATGCGCGCAAAACGCTTATAAAAGGTCAACACCTGATCCTGCGGTAAACCACATTGTTCAGCCACCGTTGAAATATCACCCGCGCTCTGCACCGCCATATCCAATGCCGCCGTCAATCCTTGCGTGCAATTCTGGGTAAACAGCCGGTTTTCTTCTCCCTGTTGATGCAAATAAGCAAACAAACCATTAAACAATACCGTGTCACTGCCCGCCTTTAACGGCAGGTGTAAATCGGCAATATCACAGGTGGCGGTGCGCCGCGGGTCAATGACCACAATGTATAAGCTCGGGTTATCTTTTTTGGCCTGCCGGATTCGTTGAAACAACACCGGATGGCACCAGGCGGTATTGGATCCGGTCAACACAATCATATTGGCCCGTTCCAGATCTTCGTAACTACAGGGAACCGTATCGGAACCAAAAGCGCGTTTATGACCCGCAACGGACGAGGCCATGCACAAACGGGAATTGGTGTCGATATTGGCCGAGCCAATAAACCCCTTCATGAGTTTATTGGCAACGTAATAGTCTTCGGTGAGAATCTGGCCAGACACATAAAACGCCACGGCATCCGGACCATGCTGTTCGATAACGCGATTAAACTGGCGGGCAACCATGTCTATAGCGGTTGACCAGCTGGCTTTGGCGCCTTCGACCACAGGGTGAAGTAGCCGGCCCTGGTGGTCAATGGTTTGCGCCAACGCTGCGCCTTTGGAACATAGGCGGCCAAAATTAGCCGGATGTTCCTTATCACCGCTGACACGCCATTCGCCCTGCTCATTGCGGCTGGCAGTGACGCCACAACCAACGCCGCAATAAGGGCACGTCGTTTTTATGGTTTGTTCCATGCGACTGTAACGGGAAAATTGCTGCCTGTTATTCGATTAACAGGTAAATAGTGCCATCTTGCAGTTTGACGGGAAAAGATTTTGCGCATCCCTCATCCGGTGCTTTGGCGAGGCCATCACTTAAACCGATCACCCAGTTATGCAGGGGACAGGTAACACTTTTATCATGCACGATACCCTGTGATAACGGGCCGCCCTTATGGGGACATTTGTCCAGCAAGGCAAAGACCTCGTCGGATGCATTTCTGAATACCGCAATGTCACCTGATGTGGTTTTCACAATACGTGCCCCTAAACGGGGAATATCCTCCAATGTCCCCACCTGCAACCAACCGCTATTTTCTACTGCTTCCGTTAACATTTTTCACTACCTTTTCTAATGAACTGGTTATTATGCATTCCTGCGCTTAGCTTACCTGCATCAATGGCTGGAATTCGTGGGACTGTACCTGGTGATTTGCGCGTTCCGCCCACGGGTCGTTTTGTACGAATTGCTGAGAATGTAAAAACCGTTGATGTAGTTGTTGACGGTTTTCGGCATCATCAACCAGCTGCTGCTTCACATAACTCAATCCCACCCGCTCGATCCAGGGCGCAGTACGTTCCAGGTAATGTGCGTGCTCCCGATAGAGCTGAATAAAGGCACAACTGTACTCGATCACTTCTTCTTCCGTTGCGACTTTACACAATAAGTCGGTGGCCCTGACTTTAACCCCACCGTTGCCGCCCACATGCAATTCATAGCCTG
>JASFMT010000290.1:0-5314 GCA_050117455.1 Gammaproteobacteria bacterium
ACATATGCTGATCGACATGGCGCCGGTATTGAAACACTTCATCGACGGTGGGGCGGTTCAACAACCCCCGTTGGGGGCGGGGATGAAAGGTACCCACTGTTTCATAATAAGAATTGAACAGATGGGCGAATTTCGCATGATAGGGCTGGTAATTTGGTAAATAAGGCTTTAACAGGAATGTTTCAAAAAACCAGGACACGTGTGCAATATGCCACTTGGTGGGGCTGACATCCGGCATGGTTTGAACGTTGTAATCATCGGTTGCCAGTGGCTCGCACAACGACTCCGTTTGCGAGCGTATACGTTGATAGTCTTCCAGCAGTGATCCACCGGTTGGTTGCTGAAGCGACGTTGCCAAATTGCGGGATGCCATTGTATTCATTGAATGACCTTTGACTGTCGTGGTTTTAACTATTTTCGTGTGTTGGTGAAGGCAGGTGAGAATATATAAATATGGTACGCGAGCTGACAGGTAACCACAAGTGCGCGAAAATACGGGTACTTTTTTCCGGGGTTAAGCTTTTTTAATACACAATTGCCCTGTATGCACATGCCGCGACATCCCGACATACTGTGCAGCGCCAAAACCCTATAACCCCGCTACTCGTGTGGTGGAGTAATATTTTGTTTATCATTTAACCAATCGCGTATGGTCACCAGACGCCGTCTGTGTCAATGAAATAACAAATAGTCCGGCCTGTTTCGTGACGTGTTGCTAAACTAAAACCAAAACGATTGACAGCTTTTAACAACCAATGAATGTGTATCATGTCGAGGTGATTTATGACCAGGCCAGTCGTGGTGATCGGTGGTGCGGGGCCCACGCTGGGTTCCGCTTTATGTAATACATTTGTGTCAGGTGACTACCAGGTGGTGGCGTTGTCGCGCGGTAATACGCCCAGTGAAAAGGATATGCCCGCATCCGTTCACCACGTTTCGTGTGACTTGACCGACGGTGACGAGGTATTTACAAAGATACGCGACGTTGAAGAAAGCATCGGACACATCGCGGCTTATGTGCATAACCTGGGCGCCTTTGCGCAGGCGCCGTTTCTGGAATCCGATGCCCTGCAATTCGAACAGCTATGGAAAGTAAATTGCCTCAGTGCCTATCACGCGGCAAAAGCGGTGATCGCGGAGATGGTTGATAACAGCGGCGGTAGCATTGTGTTCGTCGGCGCGACGGCGTCGGTCAAAGGCAGTGCCGGTTTTGCCGCGTTCGCAGCCGCCAAGTTCGCGCTGCGGGGGATGGCGCAGGCGCTGGCGCGAGAATTCGGGCCGGAAGGTATTCATATCGCCCATGTTGTTATTGATGGCGTGATGTGGGGTGATCGTCCGCGAAGTTGGGGTATGAAACAGGAGCAGTGCCTGCAACCCGGCGCCGTCGCTGAAACCATTCGCCACCTGGTGGAACAGGAGCGTTCGGCCTGGACCCATGAGCTGGATATACGGCCGGATGTGGAAACATTTTAGCGGGTTACCTGTAACCAGCAGATTACAGCCAACGGTTTGTCGGTGATCGGTTCCTGCCGCCGACGCTTGCTTGCATTGTCCCGTCGTAGATCGCTTTTTTGTACGGGTGTGAGTGTGTCATTTTCAAAATGTGAATTCCTCACTTGCCGCAACCCGAGCGCCTGTCACACAATGCCTCCCACAGCGTAGCAATAATAATAAACCGGCAACAAGCCGGTTCGATAACAAAAATAACAAAGGAGAATAAACATGCTGGCTACCCGACTTGCGATAACGTTTCTACTGTGTTGTACAACCGCACCTGCCTTTGCGACCCTGATATTTTCCGAGTACGTCGAAGGATCCAGTTACAATAAGGCCGTGGAAATTTTTAACACCGGTACGGACGTGGACCTGGATAGCGATGATTATGCCGTAGAAATTTATTCCAATGGCTCGCTGACGGCATCCTATTCATTTAATCTCTCAGGCACTATGCTGCCCGGTAGTACTTACGTTATCACTCATAGCCGCGCCGATAGTGCATTACAAACGCAGGCGAATCTGTTGACAGGCAGTTTGAACTTTAACGGTGATGACGCCATCGTGTTGCTGCAAAACGGCAATGTGCTGGATCGTATCGGCCAGGTTGGTGTTGATCCCGGTAGTGCGTGGGGCAACGGCGCGGTATCCACCCAAAACCATACCCTTCGTCGTCACACGGATATCACTAACGGGGACGTGAACGTAACGGCTGTTTTTGAACCCGACTTGCAGTGGCAGGGCTTTGATACGGATGTATTCGATGGCTTGGGATTTCATACCACAAACTTTTCCGCGATCCCGGTGGAAGAGCCGAATACATCGGTACCCGCCCCCGCCAGTTTGTTGTTATTGGCCACGGGATTAACGGTACTGGGATTCGGTCGGCGAAAAATTGACCAATTGTAGATCGCCGGCTGTAAATCGCCGGTTTGGTTCAGCTTTCTGAAATGCTGCCGTTATATTAGGTTGACCCAAATATTAACTGCCACGCCGGAATGCGCCGGCCATCGCAGATTGAGGAGCTAAAACAGGGACAACCGATGCCGAGATACACGGACAAGCAGGCCATTGACGAGTTAAATCGTCAGCTCGATGAAATCGAGAAAGTGCGCAAGAAACCGCGCATGTCACCTGCGTTTAAAACCTGGAAGATTCAAACCGGTGAACTGCTGGAAAGTATTTTCGGTCGGCGTTCCAAACAGATCAAGGATTTCGACGGTATCGCCTATAGCCTGGCAGCGTTTTCCAACCAGACACCGGAAAGCAAGTTTGATGAGGCGTTCCATCAGGGTTTGAAGTCCGCGGCGATTGTATTGTCAGCGGCGATCAAAGATATTAGAAAAGGCGGTACAACTTCAAAACCGCCGCCAAAAGAATCTGTCAGTACAGGTGGTACTGCGAGCGTGAAGGAACAACCGAAGCCTGCGGCTGCGCCACCATCGTCTGCAAAGAGCAGTGTGTCACCGGTAAGGGTTTCATCTTCCGTGACCAGCAACAATATGTTTTTGGTTTATGCCGATGGCAATCCTTTTAAAAGAGAACTGACTGATTTTCTATCCAGGATTGGCATTAACGTGGTGCCGATACCCGGTAATCCCGGCCAGCAGAACCGGCTCATGGAAAAGCTGGAGCAAAATCCCGATGTGGGTTATGCCGTGGTGTTATTAAATCCCGCGGCAAAAGGCATTACCCATGACGTTGTATTTGAGTTGGGTATCCTGGTGGGACGGCTTGGGCGTGACAAAGTGTGCGGACTGGTCATGGAGAAGGTGGATATTCTCGGCAACTACAGCGGTATCTCCTATGTTCCCCACGACGCGGCCGGCGCCTGGAAGTTCATGATGATAAAACAATTAAAAGCGGCCGGTTTTAACGTGGATGCCAACCTGGCGCTTTAGCGTAAAATCAAATTTCAACGCAAAGGCGCGAAGACGCAAAGATTTAACAATTCGTTCAGTAAAAGTTATTTGTTACTGAGCCCTGTCGGAAACAAGTGGGTTTAGTTTTTAGCGGGCAGGGTTTTTTAGGTTGTCGGCTTTAGAGGCAACAGAGTAACCAACCCAAAACTTGTAGTATTTCTTACTGAAAAAACAACTATAAACTTTAATTAACTTTGCGTCTTCGCGTCTTTGCGTTAAAAAGCTTTCTATATTTGAGTATCGTTAGCTCGCCTTGGCTTTGGGGATGCTCTTCTTGCTGTTTAGCCACTTGATGATGGGTTTCCATTGATTGGTATCGTGCCCCGCCAGTGAGTTACCCATATCAAAAATACCCAATCCCCGTTCCTGGGCGCGCAGGTAGTTTTGCGTTTCCCGCAACGAAGCAATCATGGGAATATCCAGGCTTTTCAAAAAGGCTTCCAGTTTATCATAGCCCCAGGTTTTCTCTTTGACGCGATTGGCAATCAAACCAATGCGAACCTGGTCGCGGGAAACCTTGCCCACCAGCAACAATTCATGAATGTATTTGGCGCCGGCACGAATGTCGATGGGCGAGGGCAACACGGGCAATAAAATCGTTTCCGCGCGGCGCACCATTGAGGACAGGTCTCGACCGTAAATGCCCGCCGGTACGTCAAATATCACCACTTCGGTATCTTTGGGTACCCGTAATGGATGATTCACCGCATCCAGTCCGGTAATAGGCGGATACTTTTTGTCGCGCTTTGCCAGCCAGTCCAGGCTGGATTGTTGCGGATCGAAATCCGCCAGCACCACGGTTTTTCTGGTTTTGGCAAAATGGCTGGCAATATTGGTTGCGATGGTTGTTTTACCGCTGCCACCCTTGGCGTTCAATACCATGATCTTTCGCATTTCTGATACCCTAAATACTTTCTATTCAACAGGTTACGGCCGGTTTGCCACCGACTGTATTAGTCCTGGCGCGAAAAAAATACGGCCTGGTTCACAGTTTGTGATTTACGGGTTAAAAATACCCAGTGACTCCCATAACTCATCGACTTTTCGGCGAATTTCTTCAGTCATTTTTATGGGGCGGCCCCATTCGCGGCTGGTCTCGCCGGGCCATTTGTTGGTGGCGTCCAGTCCCATTTTGGATCCGAGACCGGAAACGGGAGAGGCAAAATCGAGGTAATCTATGGGGGTGTTTTCCACCAGGGTGGTATCGCGGGACGGGTCCATGCGGGTGGTCATGGCCCAGATCACGTCCTGCCAGTTACGGGCATCCACGTCATCATCCACGACGATGACAAACTTGGTATACATGAACTGACGAAGGAAAGACCATGCGCCCATCATGACGCGCTTGGCATGTCCGGGGTATTGTTTCTTCATGCTGATCACAGCAACACGGTAGGAACAGCCTTCCGGCGGTAGATAAAAATCCACAATCTCCGGAAACTGTTTTTGCAGGATGGGGATAAAGACTTCGTTTAACGCAACACCCAATACCGATGGTTCATCGGGTGGACGTCCCGTATAGGTACTGTGGTAAATGGGATTGTCGCGATGGGTAATGCGGTCAATGGTGAACACCGGAAAGCGTTCCACTTCGTTGTAATAACCGGTGTGATCGCCAAAAGGGCCTTCATCGGCCATATCATCCGGATGAATCACACCTTCCAGTACGAATTCGGCAGAGGCGGGCACCAGTAAATCCGAACCTTTGCATTTCACCAGTTCCGTTTTGGAACCCCTTAACAAACCCGCGAAGGCATATTCGGATAAGGTGTCGGGCACCGGTGTTACTGCACCTAATATGGTTGCCGGATCGGCGCCCAACGCCACGGCAACGGGGAACGGTTCGCCGGGATGCGTATTGCACCAGTCCTTAAAATCCAGGGCACCACCACGATGGG
>JASFMT010000291.1:0-5311 GCA_050117455.1 Gammaproteobacteria bacterium
TTCATTGCGGTCATTAAATCGGTTTCGGATATAGCGCCGGATTTACCCAGGTAGCGGTCATAATACTTCATTGCAGTATCATAGTTACGGGTCATGTAATTGAACTCGGCGAACTGCAGGTCATTTTCGAAATGTTCTCTTTTGACACCGCCGAACAGGGTTCGCATTTTGGAATCCTGGGTATGGCAGGAAGTACAGATGGATACGAATTCCTTGAGTATGTTTTGGGCGTGGTTGTAGTTGTCGTATTTTAAGGCAACTTCAACGTCACTTAGCTGGTTCTTGATAACATCGTATGATATGCGATAGGTGGGGGACTTGTGTTCGAAATGCGACTTGGCTTTGCTGAACAAGGAATCCAGTTTATTAACTTCATCCGCGATATGCGGTTGTTGGTTTAAGTCCCCGAATTTTTTGTCGTCGAAGACAATCGGGAAAAGCGCCTCCATGGTGTGACCGATTTTGGCCATGATTTCATTGATGGAATCGGCTTTCGCCGCCATGGTTATCGCGCTGGTGATAATGACTACGGCAAATGCCGCCGAAGCAATCAGAAACCAATTTGTTTTTTTCATGCATTCACCTGCTATGCTGGTTTGGGCTGTCGAGAATTACTGGAAAGAACCGGGGCGGTTTGGTGCCCCCGTAAGTGGTTAAGGGATGCGTTATATAGACATAACGTCATTTCCGTCGGTAACGTCTTTCCCTGGCAGGTTGGGTTGTGAGCCAAATACCCCGTGCCAGTCACTAACAATTAGTCATTGGCCGGGGCGATTACAAGGTGCCTGTCGTGATATATCGGTCGGTTAATCGTCTTTTTTACCTTTTTTGCGTTTTTTCTCCCATTTCTCAATACGTTTGTCCCATTTCTTGAATTTTTTGCGGCAGTATTCATCCAGCTTTTCGTAACTGTCGAAATACTTTTTATAGTCTTCTTCGGCGGGACCATCAAATTCACAGCAATCATTGGAGTGTTCACGGCATATCTGGGGCCGTTTTTCATAGATACCGCATCCTCCATCAGGCTGTAAATGAAGGCAGGGATTAGCGGCGCTCAAAAACCAGCCATCGTCATCCTTAAATATACTGACATCACGATGAGACACGAGCCATAGCAGGTGATCGTAGTCTTTCATGGATTTTGGCGGATCGAGTTCCTGCGTGACGTAGGTGCAGCAAATGGAATGCTTGCAGTAGTCACACTTGTTTTCGGGGGTGATTTTGACGGATTTAGGTAGATCCTTGATCGTGAAATGTGCCGTTCCCATAGTCTTTGTACCTTGAAGATAATCGCGAAATATTAAGTATTGATTGTGTTGAGATAACAATAATGCGTAACCGCCAATCTGTAAACCCCGGCATAACGGACGTGGTCATAGACGGGAAGACCATCGTCGTGCCGTAAACGTTGCTATTCCAGTTTCGGGCCAATTATTCGCGGATCGGTTAGTCCCAGCAACTTGCGGTGGAGCTTCGCAATAAGACCAGCTGCCGTTCGTTGCTGACATTCAGGATTGCTGTGCCAGATCGTCAAGCAGGATAGATTGGGCGGAAACCGGTTGGTCGGATTCAGTGATTTCTGCCCGGCTATACATGCCATCAGAATTGAGGATCCAGGCCTGCTTGTTATCGGACAGGTAATATTGCAGATCCTGCACGATACGCGCCTGCAGGTCTTTGCCGCTAATGGGAAAACAGACCTCAACACGTTGAAACAGGTTGCGTTCCATTAAATCGGCGCTGGAGGCATATATTTCCGGTTCACCGCCATTTTCGAAGTAATACACCCGGGTATGTTCCAGGAAACGCCCCACGATGGAGCGCACGTGGATATTATCGGATACACCATTGATGCCGGGCCGCAGATCGCAGATGCCGCGGATAATAAGGTCGATTCTCACGCCCGCGATGGACGCCCGGTAAAAGGCATGAATAATTTGCGGTTCGGTGAGGGCGTTTATCTTAACAATGATGTGCGCCGGTTTGCCCCGGGCGGCGTTGTCAATTTCACGGTCGATTTTTTCCAGCAATGACTTGTGCAGGGTAAAGGGCGATTGCAGGATGCGCTCCAGCCGCGATACCTTGCCCAGGCTGGTTAGCTGTAAAAATACATTGTAAACATCCTGGCCGACTTTTCGATCACAGGTTAACAAGCCGTAGTCGGTGTACAGGCGGGCGGTACGTGCATGGTAGTTGCCGGTTCCCAGGTGCACGTACTGCCGTAACTGCTTGCCTTCACGCCGTACCAGATGAATCATTTTGGCGTGGGTTTTGTACCCCACAACGCCGTAAACGACGTGTACACCGGCTTCCTGCAACCGGTTGGCCAGCTCGATATTGGCTTCCTCGTCGAACCTGGCCCGCAATTCCACCACGACAGTGACTTCCTTGCCGGTGCGGGCGGCATCCACCAGGTGATCCACGATCGTAGAATTGGCGCCAGTGCGGTACAGCGTCTGCTTGATGCTGAGAACGTTGGCATCATTGGCCGCCTGGCGGACGAAATCCAGGACTGGCGCAAAAGATTGAAAGGGGTGGTGCAGCAGGATGTCGCCTTTTTTAATAGCGCCAAAAATGCTCTTTGATCGTGTTAACGAAACCGGGATGTTGGGTGTGAATGACGGAAATTTCAGTTCCGGTTTATCGATGAGATCATAGACGCCCTGGACCCGGTTAAGGTTGACCGGCCCGTTAATCTGGAACAACTCCCGGTTGGGAATCTCAAAACGGTGCAGCAGAAAATTCACCAGGTTATCAGGGCAATTATGGGCCACTTCAAGGCGCACCGCATCGCCATAGCGGCGTGAAGCCAGCTCGCCCTCCACGGCGCGCAACAGGTCCTCCACTTCTTCTTCGTCAACAAACAGGTTGCTGTTGCGGGTTACCCGAAACTGGTAACAGCCCTGAATTTTCATGCCGTAAAACAGTTCATCTACATAGGCATGGATGATGGAAGACAGAAACACAAAATCGTGCGGACCGCCGTTGGTTTTGCCGGGTGGCAGGGGAATGACCCGCGGTAACGCCCGGGGTGCCTGGACAATGGCCAGGTCGCTTTGCCGGCCGAAGGCATCACGCCCTTTCAGTTCAACAATAAAGTTCAGGCTTTTATTGAGGATGCGTGGAAAGGGATGGGCAGGGTCCAGTCCCAGTGGCGTCAGGATCGGTGATAATTCATCACGAAAATACTGGCGTAACCAGTTTTCCTGGGCTTCATTCCAGTCGTTGCGGCGGATGAAATTAATGCCCTGTTGTTCCAGCGCCGGGAAGATAATATCGTTTAAGGTGCGGTACTGTTCATCAACGATCTGGTGCGCCCGGTCACTGATGGCATTGAGTATTTCGGACGGCAGCATGTTGTCCGGGCCGGCCTGCGTCGATCCCAGCTCGGCCTTCTGGATGAGCCCGGCCACCCGCACTTCAAAAAATTCATCGAGATTGGTGCTGGAGATAGCAAGGTATCGCAGCCGTTCCAGCAGCGGTACCGATTCATCCTTGGCCTGTTCAAGGACGCGCCAGTTGAATTCCAGCAGGCTGAGTTCCCGGTTGATGTAGAGTTCGGGTTGTTTAAGATCCGGTGCGTCCATGGGTACAAATTATCGCAATAAATTAGCTGAGTAATAGTTTAAGTATAACAAACGCAGTTTGTTGGTGAGTGACAGGTAGGTTTACCCTTGCCTGAGAAAGCATGAACGCACACTAATATGACAATTTGGTTACCGCTGAATTCTCACCGGTCGCCGGGTTCGATATTTTTTAGAAAATATGGCTAGTGATACTCCGCACTGAGTTCATGAACGGCATTAATAAAGGCATCGACATTGTCCGGATTGATGGCTGGATGAATGCCGTGCCCCAGGTTGAACACGTGCCCTTCGCCCTTGCCGTAGCTGGCCAGGATCGTCGCCACTTCCTCGCGAATTCGTTCCGGGGATGCGTACAGGATGCAGGGGTCCATGTTGCCCTGTAAGGCGACTTTATCACCCACCCGGTTGCGGACGTCACCGATATTGACGGTCCAGTCCACGCCCAGTGCGTTGCACTTGCTCAACGCCATGTCTTCCAGCCAGCCCCCACCACCTTTGGTGAACAGGATAGATGGTACCGGTTGGCCGTCGTTTTCCTTGATCAGGCCGTCAACGATTTGGGTCATGTATTGCAGGGAAAATTCGCGATAATCCCGCGGTGTGAGTGCGCCACCCCAGGTATCAAACACCATGACCGCCTGGGCACCGGCCTTGATCTGGGCATTCAGGTATTCGGTGACCGATTGCGCCAGGATGTCCAGCATCTTGTGCATGAGCTGCGGTTGGTCGAACATCATGCCTTTGACTTTGGCAAACTCTTTGCTGGAAGCGCCTTCCACCATATAGGTGGCCAGTGTCCAGGGACTGCCGGAAAAACCGATTAACGGCACGCGGCCGTCCAGTTCCTTGCGAATCAGACTGACCGCATCCACCACATAGTTGAGTTCCGCGTGGGGATCGAGAACACCCAGCGCGTTGACGTCCTGGGCGGTGCGCACCGGTTTGTCGAAAGCCGGGCCTTCACCGGTGGTAAAGTGCAAACCCAGGCCCATGGCGTCGGGAATGGTGAGAATATCGGAAAATAAAATGGCCGCGTCCAACGGAAAACGGTCCAATGGCTGAAGGGTTACTTCGCAGGCCAGTTCCGGTGACCGGCACAGGTCCATGAAACTGCCGGCTTTTTCCCGGGTCGCCCGGTATTCCGGCAGGTAGCGGCCGGCCTGTCGCATCATCCATACCGGGGTGACATCCACGGGTTTACGCAATAGTGCTTTTAAAAATCGATCGTTTTTCAACTCAGCCATAGAACATCTCGCCAATAGTTTTCGCTAACAATGGGGTCCGCGGTTGAAATTTCTCAGCCGCCGACAGGTTAATTGGTTTTAGCATACGCCGTTTAACAATAGCCGGTAAACAGTAACCAGTGAAGGGTAATCCGGGCTCCGAGAGTGGTCAAATCGTGTGCTAACTTGTTGTTTTCGTGGAGATAACATCCAGGGCGCCTATTATATAGGTTTTCACAGAAATCGGTAGTTTTTTGTCCAGCGGAATGTGGCACCCCGAACCGGGGCGGCATTACCAATGCGAATGGATCCGGTTGGCGAAAAAGGTTCCGTTTCCCTGGGCCTGGGTCTGCGGATCGATATAGGAGGGATAATAAAAATAATGCGGGGGATCCGTGTGATCCCGCAAATGAATGTCGAAAAAAATACACCGTTCCGTATTGGCCTGCATTTCCACCACGGGTGTCGTTAAGGAGTCAACAAGGGTGCCCTGGGTGACGC